>NZ_CAXQGS010000027.1:0-46356 GCF_964223445.1 Cytobacillus sp. | reverse complement strand
TGAAAGGAAACTGCTTATGATCCCGAGTCCCTATGAGCCGCAACTAGACAAGCTTGTGACCTCGAGGGGGTAGGCTGCTTGCGCTAGACAGTTATCGAAGTTCAAAGTTTCACTTGCTAAACTTTTAGAAAAACGATGGACACCTTCTGAACTTTTAGAACATTCTAACTGTTCGACCTTATTATAATATAATGCTGGTTCTATGACAATTAGAATAAGACCTTACACTCAGGAAGATATTTTTTTCAGAGGGCTGTCCAGCTAATCGGGGATATTCTTTTTAATTGGCACAAAAAAAAAATCGCCCTATATACTGGCGATTTTCCCATATCCCTATTTCACAAAAATATTATGTTAGGAAAAATATATAAATGGCCCCTATAAGAATAAACACTCCGCTAAGAACCAGCAGAACCTTCGCTAACTTTTCCAATGTTAATTCTCTCCTTATGATAAACCTGCACCGATGACATATGACAATCCGATTGACAGCACCATGGAAATAAAACCGACTGCTTTGTTATTATTTTCAATTTCTTCGTCAATTCTAAACTTAGGTGTTAAAAATTCAAATATGAAATAGCCGATCAATAAAAGAAAAAATCCAAAAATTCCCCAGGTAATCATTGTCAGCAAGGTATCATTATGCATGATGGAATGCCTGAAGATATTTGCAATTCCAAATATTTTCCCGCCGGTCGCCATTGCTACAGCGATATTTCCATTTTTGATTTCTTCCCAATTGCGATACTTGGTAACTAATTCAAAAATAGCTAAAAAAACAATCATACATAAAATGACAACACTGTAATAAGCAGCTGTCTGAATAAATTCATTTTCCCAAAATTCTTTCATTTCCATTCTCCCCGCTGGAATTAAGTACCCTCTCCCCTAATCAAAAACAAAAGGGGAGGGGCTGGCAAAGCTATTTAAATTCAACGACTGTAACCCCTGTGCCGCCTTCTCCTGCTTCACCAAATCGAATTTTTTTAACTGACCTGTGATTTTTTAGATACTCCTGAACACCCTGCCTCAAAGCCCCAGTTCCTTTACCATGAATGATGGAGACACGTGGATATCCAGCCAAAAGGGCATCATCTATATATTTCTCCACTCTTAATAGTGCGTTTTCATATCGTTCGCCCCGTAAATCAAGTTCAAGGCTCACATGAAAATCTTTGCCTTTTACGGTTGCAACTGGTTTTGTTTCAACAGGTTTTGGACTCTTGATATATTCTAAATCCTTCTCGGCAACTTTCATTTTCAAGATGCCGATTTGAACCTGCCATTCATTGTCAGACACCTTTTCAAGCAAATGCCCTTTTTGCCCGAAACTCAGAACTTTTACCTCATCACCTGCTTCAAAAACATGTTTATTATTGATTGGCTTTAATTTATTCTTTACCGAGCTCATCTGCGGTGCAGCATCGGACAGGCGTTTCTTTGCTTCTATCAGCTCATGTTCCTTTACTTCAGCATGTTTCTCCATGCGCATTTTTCTTAAGTCACGGATAATTTCTTCTGCTTCTGCCTTGGCTTTCTCAACGATATTCCCGGCTTTCTCTGCTGCCTTCTCATGCATTGCATCTTTTTGCTCATAAAATTCAGCCATTTGCTTTTGCAGATCTTTATGAAGTTTTTCTGCACTTTTCAAAAAGTCATTGGCTTCTTCCATGTCAGCCTCTGCTTGTCTGCGGCTTTCTTCTAGTGATGCAATCATATTTTCAACCTGATTTGTATCTGCTCCGATATAGGATCTTGCGGTATCAATCACTTGATCATTAAGCCCAAGCCGTTTTGATATTTCAAAGGCATTGCTTCGGCCCGGAACCCCAATCAGCAGCTTATAGGTTGGACTTAGCGTTTCAATATCAAATTCTACACTGGCGTTGATAACTCCTTCTCTGTTATAGCCATAGGCCTTCAGTTCAGGATAATGAGTTGTGGCGATAACTCTTGCCCCCCGCTTGTATACTTCGTCAAGAATAGAAATCGCCAGGGCAGCACCTTCCTGTGGATCGGTACCTGCACCAAGTTCATCGAATAATACCAGACTATTGAAGTCAACCTGGTCAAGAATTCCCACAATATTAACCATATGCGAAGAGAAGGTGCTCAAACTTTGTTCAATTGACTGTTCATCTCCGATATCAGCATAAACATTTCCGAAAACAGCCGTTTCAGAACCATCAAGCGCAGGGATCTGCAGACCGGCCTGAGCCATTAATGTGCAAAGCCCTACTGTTTTTAATGTAACTGTTTTACCGCCGGTATTTGGTCCTGTAATGACAATGGTAGAATATTCAGATCCGAGCTTAATATCATTTGCCACTACTTCATCCATAGGAATAAGCGGATGCCGGGCTTTAAATAAGGAAATTTTCCCTTCATTATTGATTTTTGGCTTGGAGGCTTTTATGCGTTTACTGTACCTGGCTTTTGCAAACGTAAAATCGACTTCTCCGAGCACATCTACAATGGTTTCCAGTTCACTGCTATTATCAGCGGTCTGTCCTGAGAGCACTATTAGAATCCGTTCGATCTCCTGCTGTTCTTTTACCCTGATGCCCTGTAATTCATTGTTCAGCTGGACAATGGACGCGGGCTCAATGAATAATGTCTGGCCGGATGAACTTTGGTCATGGATAATGCCTCCATAATGCCCCCGGTATTCCTGCTTTACAGGTATGACAAATCTGTCATTGCGGATTGTAATAATCGCATCGGAAAGCATTTTTTGTGCGCTGGAAGACCGAATCATGCTCTCCAGCCGCTCCCTTACGCGCGATTCTTTTGTGCGGAGCTGATTTCGAAGGGAACGGAGAGTCTCGCTTGCACTGTCAAGAACTTCCCCATTATCATCGACCGCATTGCGGATAGCTGTTTCCAAATCGGCCAGGACGATAATTTTATCTGTATATCCCAATAGGATCGGCAGGCTGCTTTCTTCGTCGGCAAATTCCTCGATAAATCTTTTCATCTGCCTGCTTGCATGAATCGTGCTGGATATCTGGTTAAGTTCCTGGGGACTAAGCATTCCGCCAATAACCGCCCGCTTCACATGAGGACGTATATCAAAAATGCCGCCAAGCGGTACATTCCCTTTAATTCTAAGCACTGTTACGGCTTCATCTGTTTCTTCCTGCCTGCGGATTACTTCTTCATAGTCAGTTGAAGGAAGAATATTTAAGGCCTTTTTTCTTCCCAAGGATGAAGAAACATGTTCTAGCAGCTGTTCCTTCACTTTAGTGAACTCAAGTATCTTCAATACTCTTTCTTGCATGAGGATTTTCCCCTTTCATGCCCAATTTCCTACTGCCGTTCTTTTAGAAATTTGAGCAAATCTTCTGTTTCCATGGCATTTAGAACGGAATCCTTCTTGATCCATCCCTTCTTTGCCGCGGAAACGCCGATTTCCATGTGATTTAGAGTGTCTATTTTATGTGCATCAGTATTAATCACTATTTTCACACCGGATTCCTGAGCTTGTCTGATATGCTCAGAAGCAAGGTCCAGCCGGTTCGGATTTGCATTCAGCTCAAGGGCTGTATTTGTTTCCTTTGCAAGCTCGATGAGCATTTCCATGTCTACTTCATAGCCTTCCCTGCGGCCGATCAATCTTCCCGTAGGGTGGGCAATAATGTCGACATGGGCATTATGCAGCGCCGATTTCAAGCGAGCCATGATTTTTTCCTTCGGCTGTGAAAAAGAAGAATGAATGGAAGCAATGACAATGTCCATTTCTTCGAGAAGTTCATCATCATAATCAAGCGATCCGTCGGGCAGAATATCCATTTCCACCCCTGATAGTATCGTGAAATCATCGAATTGCTCATTAAGCCGCTTTATTTCTTCTTTTTGACTGCGAAGTCTTTCAGCAGTCAAACCGTTCGCCACCTTCAAGTACTGAGAATGGTCTGTTATAGCCATATATTTATAGCCGCGGGCCCTGCAAGCTTCAATCATTTCCTCAATGGAATAGGCGCCATCACTCCAGGTTGAGTGCATATGAAGGTCACCCTTAATATCTTCAAGAGATATTAATTCCATGTCTTGCGTATATTCATCCACTTCTTTCCCATCTTCTCTAATTTCAGGCGGGAAGATTGGAAGTCCGAAATGGGCGTAAAATTCCTCTTCATCTTTAAATGTAAGGATTTCACCTGTTTCTGTGTTTTCAACTCCGTATTCACTGATTTTTTCCCCGCGCTCTTTTGCAAGCTGCCTCATTCTGACATTATGGTCCTTCGATCCAGTAAAATGATGGAGTGTTGTGGCAAATTCATGCGGCTCAACTAAACGGAAATCAGCCGATATATCATAGGAATGTTCAAAAACAACGGAAACCTTTGTATTTCCTGCGGCTATCACTTCTTTGATCCCGGATAAACTTAATAACTGCTCTTTGACAGAAGCAGGTTTGTCTGTAGCTATAATAAAGTCTAGGTCTTTGATTGTTTCCCTCATTCTCCTTAAGCTTCCTGCCCTTGAGTATTTTTCTATATCCTTCATTTCCCCCAGAGCGGCTTCTATGCCTTCTGCTATAGGCAGCATAAATGCAAGCGGCAGCCGTTCCGGTCTGGTTCCTGCATTTTCAAGGGCAGCGAGTATCTTTTCTTCCGATTTTTCCCCAAATCCTGCAAGGCCGCGGACCTTCTTATTACGGCACGCATCCTCAAGGTCTCCGGCATTTTCGACGCCAAGTTCTTTATATAGCTTGGCAATTTTCTTGCCGCCCAGTCCTGGAAGCTGAAGCAGAGGAATTAATCCGGAAGGCACTTCTTCTTTTAGTTCATTCAGAACAGAAGACTTTCCTTCTTTTATGTACTCCTCAATAACAGCAGCGGTTCCTTTCCCGATGCCGGATAACTTTGTAAAGTCTTTTATTTCTGTCAAGCTTTCATCATTGGATTCAAGTGCCAGTGCCGCTTTTCGGAAGGCAGCTGTTTTGAAAGGGTTTTCTCCTTTTAACTCCATATAAACAGCGATTGTTTCTAAAAGCCTGACAACATCTTTTTTATTTATACTCATGGAAACCACCTGCCCGTAACTGTATTCGTATCCGTATTATCTCTTATTTTGCGTTGGAACTTCAAATCTTGGCTATCTCTAAAGCCTCTTACTTAATAAGTGAGGTTTTACCTTTTAATATTGCCCGTTGGTTTCCACTGCGGACACTTGCTTTCCGCGGGGAGGCACAGAGCTCCTCGGCTTCGCCTGTGGGGTCTTCCGCTCCCTCTCCTCCCGCAGGACATTGAATAACCTCCCTGAGCAACACCGCACGAAGAAAATGCGAACGCATTTTCGAGGATCAAGCGTCCTCCGCTCCAACCAGCTATAGCGGATTTAGCTAGATTGTAGATTTAAATCCACAAAACTTATATTAACAGCCTTTCAAAAAGAAAACTCCTCTAGAAATAGAGAAGTTACGCAGCCATATATTCAACCCACATTTCTTTGAGCTGGTTAGAGAGAACAGGCGTATTCTTAACCATTAATTCTGCCATAAAGGAATTATTGATCGGCCCCTGCAGCACTTCTATTGGAACCAGTGCGGCTATGTATAATAGAATAAACATGATAAGATAGACTTCGATAAATCCGAGAATGCCGCCAGCCCAAACATTCAGCTGTTTTAAAACAGGAAGATGGGCAACAAAATCAAGCATGCTTCCGATAATCTGCAGTAATATTCTTACCGCAAAAAAAATCACGACAAATGCGATGGCGCGATAGTAAGCATCTTCAAGATCTGCATTCTCAAATAACATCTGAATCGCCGAGTCACTGCTAAAACTGGGATATGGCACCCATAAGGTCAGCTTAGGTGCTAGCTCGCCGTAATACATACGGGCTACAATGAAAGCAATAATAAATCCAGTCAAATGAATTAATTGGAGGATAAATCCTCTTTTCAAGCCTATAAAAAAGCCAAAAACCAAAATAATGATAATTGCAAGATCCAGCATACTACTTTCCGTCCTTTACTCTATTTAATTCGTTTTCCAGCCGTTCCAGACGGTCTGTTAGCTTTATATAATCATTAACAGCATTGACTGCAGTCAGCACGGCTAACTTACTAATGTCGAGTGAAGGATTCTTCGAACTGATCTCACGCATTTTATCGTCAACCAGCGAAGCGACAAGGCGAACATGGCTGGAGCTCTCGGAGCCTACTATTACATATTGCTGTCCATAAATATCTACACTTGTGCGATTTCTTTGTATCTCTGACAACGTCCATGCCCTCCTTCTTTAAAGAATCCTAATCAATATCATAACATGAACGTATATTGGTGGGAAGTCAAAGCATGTCAAAAGAGCTCAGTTCTTACGAAAAGCGGAAGCGCCTTGCCCACCCCTGACAAGTTGTGACCTCGAGGGGGTAGGCTGCTTTCGCTAGACAATTATCCAAGTTCAAAATTAAGCGGAATCTTTGTGCTTTTACCAACAAAAAGCAGCAGATTCAATCAGTTAACAAAGATGAGGAGAATTAATATGAGCCAAGTAGTACTTTTAAAAAAAGCAAATGAAATCTCAGAAATGAAAGCCTATTATTCAGGCAGCCTAAATGAAAAGCAGCCTCCTGGAAGCGTATTTGCTGCAAAGGTGCCAGGATGTTCGATCACTGCCTATAAATCAGGGAAAGTCCTCTTTCAGGGCAGCGGGAGTGAAACAGAGGCAAAAAAATGGGGAGATACCGCACGCAGTGCACAGCCAAACAAAAAAACCAGCCCGGCCGCTTCCAGCTTGCCGGAAAATATCAGTTCCCTTTCTGTCATAGGATCAGACGAAGTGGGTACCGGTGATTATTTTGGTCCCATCACGGTTGTTGCAGCTTACGTAAAAAAAGAGCAAATCCCTTTACTGAAGGAGCTTGGAGTTAAGGACTCCAAAAATCTGGGAGATGAAAAAATCTTTGAAATTGCAAAACAGATTAAAGATATCGTTCCTCACAGCCTGTTAACCCTCCATAATGAAAAATACAATAAGCTTCAGCAATCAGGGATGTCCCAGGGGAAAATCAAAGCATTACTGCATAATCAGGCAATCGGGCATGTTTTAGGGAAAATTGCTCCTGAAAAGCCTGAGGCCATTTTGATTGACCAGTTTGCAAAGAAAGAGGTTTACTTCAACTATTTGAAAAACCAGCAGACCATTCAGAGGGAACGGGTCCTTTTCAGCACAAAAGCGGAAGGTATCCACCTCGCAGTTGCAGCAGCCTCGATCCTGGCACGCTATGCGTTTGTGCGCCACTTTGAAAACCTTAGCACAAAGGCCGGTTTCCGGCTCACTAAAGGCGCCGGTCCGAAGGTTGATGAAGCAGCAGCCCGGCTGATCAGAGAAAAAGGGCGAGAGGCATTGCCTTCCTTTGTAAAACTGCACTTTGCGAATACTGAAAAGGCGATGAAGCTTTACAGCAGGAAGTATAATTGATAATGAAGCAGCCAATTTAAGGAGATTGGCTGCTTTTTTCCTGTTTAAGAGGACCATAACTCTTTGGAATATATATTTATCGACCAAAAGCAGAGGTTTATCGGCCAGTTTTGAGTATTTATCGGCAAAAATGAGAGGTTTATCGGCCAAATGAGCTGTTTTAACGGCCAAATAAAGAAAAGGCAGCCCTCGGGCTGCCTTCCTCATTATTTTATCCTCTCAATACTGCTCCGGCTTTTTCCTTCACAGCATCCAGCACTTTATCATGCGCTTTTGTAACATCTTCATCGGTTAGTGTACGTTCAGGGTCGAAGTATTTGAGGGAGAAGGCAATTGATTTTTTGCCCGCCTCCATCCGTTCGCCTTCGTACAGGTCAAAAACATGGACGTCTTTTAATAACTTGCCGCCAGCTTCTTTAATGATTCCTTCAAGCTCGCCAGCTGCTGTTCCCTTATCTGCTACAAGGGCAATATCCCTTGTGATGGAAGGGAAACGCGGGATAGCTTCATACTGCAAAGGTGAAACTTCCTCTTCCAGGATCGCCTTTAAGGAAAGCTCAAACGCATATGTTTCTTTCAAATCAAGCTCTTTTTCCACAGTTGGATGTATTTGGCCGACAAATCCCACTGATTTACCGGAAAGCAATACTTCTGCTGTTCTTCCAGGGTGCATCCCTTCCTTTTGTGCCTGACGGAATTCAGCATTATCGGATAGTCCCAGCTTATCAAATAAGCCCTCAAGAATTCCTTTTACAGCGTAAAAATCCACAGGCTTCTTTTCTCCCTGCCATGGGTGGCTGTGCCATAAGCCAGTAACCGCTCCAGCAAGGTGCTCACGCTCTTCAGGCAGATCCTCTTCTCCATTGGAGAGGAACACCGCTCCTGTTTCATAAACAGCCAGGCTGTCGTTCTGGCGTGCAGAGTTATATTTTAATACTTCCAGAAGCTGCGGAACAATACTTAATCGAAGCAGGCTGCGATCTTCACTCATAGGCATTGCCAGCTGCACAGGCTTGCGCGCTTCCAGTGCATATTGAGCCGCTTTTGCTTCATTTGTTAATGAATAAGTCACTGCCTGGTAAAGTCCAGCACCTTCAAGGTAACGGCGGACCAATCTGCGTTTATTCTGGTATTCAGTAAGATGCCCTGGGGTAGACGATCCAACCGGTAAAGTCGAAGCCAGATTATCGTAGCCAAATAAACGGCCAACTTCTTCAATAAGGTCTTCTTCAATCGTAATGTCGCCTCTGCGTGTTGGAACTGTAACAGTAATCGTATCATTATCAGTATTTGTTTCAAATTGAAGACGGGCAAATATATCCTCTACTTCTTTCATGGATAACTTCGTGCCAAGGACACGATTGATTTTTTCAAGCGTTACAGACACCACAGCAGGTTCCACTTGGAGTGCATCTGCTTCTGCAGAACCCTCAAGCACTTCCCCGCCCGCATATTGTGCAAGCAATTGAACAGCTCTATCTGCAGCAGCTCTAACTCTGTTTGGATCCACACCTTTTTCAAAGCGGGCACTTGCTTCGCTTCTTAAGCCATGGTCTTTTGAAGCTTTTCTAACCGTTGCCCCTTTAAAATAAGCTGATTCAATAAGTACATTTTTAGTGTCAGTCTGTACTTCAGAATTTGCCCCTCCCATGACGCCGGCAAGTGCAATTGGTTCTGTCCCGTTTGTTATTAAAAGATGGTCTGAGGTTAACTCACGCTTCGCATCATCAAGCGTAACAATTACTTCGCCATCGCTTGCTTTGCGGACAAGGATTTGCTTTGATCCCAGCCGGTCATAATCAAAAGCATGGAGCGGCTGGCCGTATTCAAGCAGAATGTAGTTTGTGATGTCCACCACGTTATTGTGAGGGCGAATGCCCGCCCCCATTAAACGAGCCTGCATCCATACAGGAGATGGACCGATTTTTACATTTTTCACCACTTTCGCCACATAAAGAGGATTATCTTCTTTTGCTTCCACCTGAATTTCAATGTAATCAGACGCCTTTTCAGAAGAAGTCTCAGCATGCGGCTCAGGAAGCTTTACATCTCTTCCTAAAATAGCTGCTACTTCATAGGCAACACCCAGCATGCTTAAGCAGTCAGATCGGTTCGGAGTCAATCCAAGCTCAAGAATCTGGTCGTCACGATTTAGCTGCTCAAGAGCATCCTGGCCAACTTCTGTATCATTAGGGAAAACATAAATGCCTTCAGAATATTCCTTTGCAATCAGCTTACTCTCAATGCCCAGTTCTTGAAGCGAACAGATCATTCCATTTGATTCTTCGCCGCGGAGCTTAGCGCGCTTAATTTTAAAATTGCCTGGAAGAACAGCTCCTACTGTAGCCACGGCCACTTTCTGTCCCTTATCCACATTTGGGGCACCGCATATGATTTGTACAGGCTCACCAGCTCCTGTATCAACTAAGCATTTATTCAGTTTATCAGCATTTGGGTGCTGTTCTCTTTCAAGGACATGCCCTACAACAACACCTTTGATGCCTTCATTCAAAACCTCTATGCCTTCAACTTCAATCCCGCTTTTTGTAATCTTTTCTGCAAGCTCTGCAGGTGTAACGCCTGATAAATCAACATATTCCTGCAGCCATTTATATGAAACGAACATTTATGATCCTCCTCTTTTATTGTCCAGCTCCGGCTCCTGGTACAGCCGCCTCCGCTTTTCTAATTACTCATGAATTGAAAATTGCTTTAAGAAACGAACATCATTTGTATAGAAGTGGCGAATATCATCCACACCATACTTCAGCATGGCGATTCGCTCAGGACCCATTCCGAATGCAAAGCCTGTGTATTTCTTAGAATCGAAGCCTGCCATCTCAAGAACATTGGGATGAACCATTCCTGCGCCAAGAATTTCAATCCAGCCAGTGCCTTTACATACGCTGCATCCTTTTCCGCCGCAGATTTTACAGGAAATATCCATTTCCACAGATGGCTCTGTAAATGGGAAGAAACTTGGGCGAAGACGGATTTCCCTGTCATCTCCGAACATTTTCTTCGCAAACACTTCCAGTGTTCCTTTCAAATCGGTCATTCGGATGTTTTCATCCACAACAAGTCCTTCAATTTGCATGAACTGGTGAGAGTGTGTTGCGTCATCATTATCACGGCGATACACTTTACCCGGGCAGATGATTTTAACCGGCCCTTTGCCTTCATGCTTCTCCATTGTTCTAGCCTGTACCGGTGAAGTATGGGTGCGCAGAAGAATCTCTTCTGTAATATAGAAGGAATCCTGCATATCGCGGGCAGGGTGGCCTTTAGGAAGATTCAAGGCTTCAAAATTATAGTAGTCCTTTTCAACTTCAGGACCCTCAGCCACTGTATAGCCCATTCCAATGAACAAATCTTCAATTTCTTCGATAATGCGTGTCAGCGGATGATGGTTCCCTGATTTGACAGGACGTCCAGGAAGAGTAACATCTATCTTTTCAGCAGACAGCTTTTCCAGTACTGCCGCTTCCTCAAGATGCTTCTGCTTTTCTTCAATTCCCGCAGAAATGCTGTCTCTCACTTCATTTGCCAGTGCTCCCATTTTAGGGCGCTCTTCCGCAGACAGTTTCCCCATTCCTTTAAGAACTTCTGTTATTGGGCCCTTTTTGCCCAGGTAAGATACACGGATGTCATTTAATTCTTTTAAATCAGCAGCAGTGCTGATTTTTTCCAACGCTTCAGTTTGCAGTTCCTTTAAACGCTCTTGCATCTAAAAATCCTCCTTGAAATTAATTCTTTTACTTTTTTGGCCAAAATAAAAAACCTCTATCCCCATAAAGGGACGAGGTTTCGCGGTACCACCCTTTTTAACACATATATGTACTTCATGCACGTGTTCACTTCATTGGGATAACGGCTTATGCCGGTACATCTTTACACGGAAAAGCGGAAGAGGCTCGTTCAGCCGCTTCAGCTGGACAACTCAGCAGAGCGCCAACAATACTTTTCAATGGTCCCGATGCCAACTCAGGAGGTGAATGTTCCCTTGCATTTCCTGTAAAAATGCTTTCAGTCTTAGGCATTTTCTCCCTGAAAAGGCTGACTGCAAGGTACTGGTCTCCGTCATCGTTTTGTTATTATAATTTTGCTGTTAATTATATTACATTCTTGAGGCTGTTTCAAACGGTTTTCAAAAAATTGCCGCCCTTTTTCTATTTTCTTAAATGATAAAGAAGAATTCCGGCAGCCACCGCCACATTAAGTGATTCGCTTTTCCCGAATATCGGTATATAAAGGTTTGCTGCTGTATTAGCCAGCAGCTCTTTATTAACACCATTTCCTTCATTTCCAACAAGCAGTGCAAAGGAATCAGAGGACTCATACTTCGTGTATTCCTGGGCATTTTCCAGAGCGGTTCCATAGACAGGGACTTTCCTTTCTGTCAGTCTCCCGATCCAGTCAGACAAATTCCCTCTTAACACCGGCAAATGGAAGTGACTGCCCTGTGCAGAGCGAAGCACCTTTGGGTTATATGCGTCAACGCTGCCTTCACCCACAATAATGGCATCGATACCAGCAGCATCAGCCGTCCTTATCATCGTACCCAGATTTCCGGGATCCTGGACGGCATCTATTAATAAAAACCGTTTTCCTTTTACTTCCTCAGTGGAGGGTTCCTGACTGCAGACAGCAAAGATTCCCTGCGGCGTTTCCGTATCCGCCAGCTGCCCGATGATTTCATCTGTAACCATTGTTACAGGGATGTCCCCATAATCCCATCCGGGAGGCATGTCTTTATTTTCACTAATGATTATTTCAGCTATTTGATTGGCTTTGAGTGCTTCTTCCACTAAATGAAAGCCTTCAACCAAAAAGGTTTCTGTTTTGTCCCGCTCTTTTTTAGTCAAAAGTTTCTTCCATCCTTTAATTTTTGGATTTTTTGCAGATTGTATATGCTTCAACACGGTCTCTCCTTTTATAGAAAATCCCGCACAACCGGAATTTCTTTATACAGTTTTTTCATTATAGCCTATTTGAAATACATAATAAAAGCGAAATTAGAGAAGATAATAACGAATTAAATCTGGAAGGAGTGCATCAAGGTGAATTTAAACCTGCGCAATGCCATTTTACACAATGTTTCAGGAAACTCTCAAGACGAACTTAAAGATACGATCGTAGATGCCATTCAAAATGGGGAAGAAAAAATGCTGCCTGGATTAGGTGTATTGTTTGAAGTAATCTGGAAAAACTCTTCAGAGGAAGATAAACAGGAAATGCTACACACATTGGAGAGCGGCCTAAAATAAAGTAGAAAAACTCCGGTATTAGCCCCGGAGTTTTTTCTATTATTCAAAAGTAATTTGATCAACTGTTTCCCGGTCAAGCTTCTTAATCACTTCAGCAATAAGCTTAACGGCATTTTCATAGTCATCGCGGTGAAGCATTGCTGCATGGGAATGGATATAGCGAGTTGCAATGGTGATGGAAAGTGATGGAACTCCATTATGAGTAACATGAATGGCTCCTGAATCTGTTCCGCCGCCAGCGATGGCATCAAACTGATAAGGGATATTCAGTTCATCCGCAGTGTCTGTTACTAGATCACGAAGGCCTTTGTGCGAGACCATTGATGCATCATAAAGGATGATTTGCGGACCTTTGCCCATTTTGCTCATGGCTTCTTTTTCAGAAATCCCTGGTGTGTCCCCTGCGATTCCCACATCTACACCAAATGCGATATCCGGCTCGATTTTTTGCGCAGAAGTGCGGGCTCCGCGAAGTCCAACCTCTTCTTGTACCGTTCCTACACCATATACTTCATTTGGATGATCAGCATCTTTCAATTGCTTAAGCACATCAATGGCAATAGCGCAGCCAATGCGGTTATCCCAAGCCTTTGCCAAAAGCATCTTTTCATTTTTCATAACCGTAAACTCAAAATAAGGAACCACCATGTCACCAGGTTTTACTCCCCACTCTTTCACTTCTTCACGGCTTGAAGCACCAATATCAATGAACATATCTTTAATTTCAACAGGCTTTTTGCGCGCTTCCGGGGACAAGATATGCGGCGGCTTTGAACCAATTACCCCAGTGACATCTCCCTTGGACGTTACAATCGTCACCCGCTGTGCAAGCATAACCTGTGACCACCAGCCCCCAACTGTCTGGAAGCGGATGAAACCTTTATCGTCAATGTTTGTTACCATAAATCCAACTTCATCCAAGTGGCCAGCTACCATGATCTTAGGACCGCCTTCTTTGCCGGTTTTTTTAGCAATCAGGCTTCCCAATCCATCTGTAGTGACTTCATCAGCATATGCTGTTATGTATTTTTTCATAACCTCGCGCGGTTCGCGCTCATTTCCCGGAATTCCTTTCGCATCCGTTAAGTCTTTAAGCATGGTTAGCGTTTCATCTAATTTAGCCATCATTTCGACTCCCTTAATATTTATTCAACCCTATTATACAGAACATGCGATTTAATATAAAGAATTATCAGACGGATATTTACTCAGGCTGCAGGCGGACCTTCAGGATTAGTATCCTTCATCCTGCCTTTTATAATTTACTTCATTTTTATCTATATATGCTTTTTCTATATGTGAAGAGTTAAAACCAAGCATTTTCCCTAGATGTAAATAGGCAGCAATAAGCCTTTTATAATCTGCTAGGGAACGGCTTGTCCGAAACTGTCCGATTCCATCATAGACAGACAAAAACTGGCCATTAACTGACTCTGCCTTTTCCAAAGGAACAGCATATTCCATTTCAGTGTCAAATCCGGATTCAATTCCAAGTGATAAAATGAAATGTATACCGTCTACAAACTCTTCCAATACTGTTTCCTGAGGAGAGGATGGCTTAAGGCTCCAAAACTTGAAGCATCTTGTCTCATTTGCAAGCTCTCCCAATTCAACCAGCAGCGCAAGCACTTTACGTTCAAATAAATCTTCTTCCTCTAAACCATGGTTCGATTCTATATGGCTGTCCAGCCCTTTTTGCATTTGAAATAATAGCTGATAATTCATTTTCCACCATCCTATAAGAAATAAATGATTAATATTCATATCCTTGCCCATCAAAAAAATTATAACAAATCGCAAAAAAGTTGAAACTTTTTTTAATCTTATCCGTAAAGTAAGGAAAATAATAATGGAGGGCTGGTTAATATGTGGCTCCTGCGTATGCTATTGTTTGCTCTGATTCTTTTTCTTATATACACCGCGGTAAAATATCTGCTGAATTCTAAGAGAAAGCTCGAGCTTGCACACGAACAGAAACGATATTATTTTTGGGATGACCAGGAAAATGTCAGGAAGAACTTCCTGATTACGTATAAAGGGGTTTTATTTGAAGGCGAAAAATATCTGGGAACCACGGACAATGCTTTTGATGTGGTCTCCATTTTCATCTGGCCGCATAATACATCGGCCCTTAAAGGGATGGTAAGGGAGGACTTTCTATTTATAGAAAGAAAGATAACCGAGGCATACCCCACTGCAAAAATTGACTGGAAAAGCCCTGTGAAGGAATTTATGCATAAAACAGCTTCACCACAAGATGAAATTAAAGACCATTTATAAAAAAACGTTCGGCAGCCCCGAACGTTTTTTTATGCTGCTTTAAAGAATTCCTTCCATTTGATAACAGTCACCTTTTCCCTCAGCACAAATACTAAGACAGAAAGTGAAAGCAAAATCAGGATAATCATTGAAGGAGTGAATCGGCTGATGAATTCACCAAAAACCGTATAAAAAACAGCCAACGGCAAATTGGTGGTCCATGAATTTTTCAAATATTGGTCAAAACCCTTATGTCTCTCCATAAGACAAAAATTCAATAAATGGTAATGAATAAAAGGGATGAGCCTTAAAACCGCAACCTGGCCGACAGTTAGATTCCGATATTCCCCGAACCACCGCTTTTTTAGTAATGAAAGCTTTTGATGTGTCCTCGGCATTTTTGTAATCAAGAAATAGAAAAGAACACTGCTGATCATCAGTCCTGCAATGGAGAAAACAGAACCAAAAAAACTTCCAAATAGAACTCCGCCAGTTATGCAGACAAGCGGTACCGGAATGAATAGAAACTGCCTGATGAAATGAAAAAAGATAAAAGCAATGGGAGCAAGAATTCCAGCAGTCTCTGCCATGGCAAACAATAGAGTCAATTGATCATTCATGCCTTCACCTCTCCCCGATGTCTTTCCTGCTGTTCACTAAAGCTTATGGATAGCCCTGACTGTTTATGACAAGAGAATAACCAGGTACACAAGCAAGCCTGCTTCAAGCATCGCCAGAATAGGCAGTCCCCATTTAAACTGCACATGCTTCGTTTTATGCCTGAAGGTCTTCATTCCAAGAGTCATTCCGGCAGCCCCGCTCAAAAAGGCTGTGATCCAGAGGTTTTTTTCGCTGATTCGATACTGATTCCTTTTCGCCTTCTCCTTATCAAGCTTCATCAGGTAAAAACCAGCCACATTCATAACCAGATAGATAAGAGCAATTGTATTGACCATGAGCTTTCTCCTTTAAATGTATTAAGTCTGTATTGAGCTTAAATGAAACGAAAGCTTCTGTCCATTTAAAGCAAAATAAAAGCCATTCCCACATTTAAGGGAATGGCTATTTTATGAATAATTATTACTTGCTAAGCTGCTGCTTTGCAACTGATGCTAATTCAGCAAATGCTTTTTCGTCAGCGATTGCTAATTCAGCAAGCATTTTGCGGTTAACTTCGATGCCAGCAAGCTTTAAACCATGCATTAAACGGCTGTAAGAAAGACCGTTCATGCGAGCTGCTGCATTGATGCGAGTAACCCAAAGTTTGCGGAAGTCGCGCTTTTTCTGGCGACGGTCGCGGTATGCATACATTAGGGATTTCATAACCTGCTGGTTAGCAACTTTATATAATGTATGTTTTGAACCGAAATAACCTTTAGCTAATTTAAGAACTTTTTTACGACGTTTGCGAGTAACAGTACCGCCTTTTACACGTGGCATATTATTTCCCTCCTAATTTCGAGATATTACTTAAGATTTACTAGTAAGTTACGGATGCGCTTGTAATCGCCTGAAGAAACAAGAGTTCCTTTGCGAAGCTTACGCTTTTGCTTTTGAGATTTGTTAGCGAACATATGGCTTCTGTAAGCATGAGAACGCTTCAGTTTACCAGAACCTGTTCTTTTGAAACGCTTAGCAGCGCCGCGGTGAGTTTTCATTTTTGGCATTGGGAATTCCTCCTCTTACTTGTCGTTTTTCGGTGCTAAGACCATAAACATGCTTCGGCCATCCATTTTTGGATGAGATTCCACTGCTGCAACTTCATTGCATGCCTGTGCAAATCGGATTAAAACACGCTGGCCAATTTCCTTATGCGTAATGGCACGACCTTTAAATCGGATCGATGCTTTTACTTTATCGCCTTTTTCAAGGAATTTAATAGCATTGCGAAGCTTTGTATTAAAGTCATGCTCTTCAATAGTCGGGCTAAGACGAACTTCTTTAATACTAATAATCTTCTGGTTTTTGCGAGCTTCCTTGTCTTTCTTCTGCTGCTCG
The DNA here is from genome assembly GCF_964223445.1 of Cytobacillus sp. NCBI lineage: Bacteria > Bacillati > Bacillota > Bacilli > Caryophanales > Bacillaceae > Cytobacillus > Cytobacillus sp. The sequence goes on along the minus strand of NZ_CAXQGS010000027.1, from coordinate 29,395 downwards.
AATTTGAACTTTCCGTAGTCCATGATACGGGCTACCGGAGGTTTCGCATTCGGTGCAACCAGAACAAGATCAAGATTGGCACGAGAAGCAATTTCAAGTGCGTCGAATTTTGATTTAATACCTAACTGCTCGCCGTTTTGGTCAATAAGACGGACTTCGCGGGCGCGAATGCCCTCGTTTAACAACATATCTTTGCTAATAGCTAGACACCTCCAAGGTTTAATGCGAACACAACGTTTGGGTCAAGAAAAGCGCAAGCGCCTGCTGAAGCAGACAGCTTTACAGCTGCCAGCTGCACCGGACCAAAGCTGAATCGCAAGTTATGCAACATTTCTCTTCCGGAGAGGAAGCTGAGCTGTTTTTAACCAAATAAAAAAGTGCGGATGAAAACACCCACACTTACGTATATAAACACAAAATGTTCACGTAAAACCTGCCAACTGCACTTTGCGTCAATCAGGTGAGAAGCGGGTGCTTCTTCTTTTCCTCAAACTGTATTCAATTTACCTTAGCTACTATATCACAAAGTATGATTTCGTGTCAAACGAATAACTTTTATCACAACGAAGAAAAGCATAACAAAATTATTCGCTTTTGGCAATATGATTTTAACATTTTTTCAAAATGAATTTAATGCCAACTTTCTGGTTTGCAGCAGCTGATTTGGGTATTTCAAATTCTGCGGGTTGTCACGAAGACTTCACAAAAAAAGAGCTGCAGCTCATGCAGCCCTTTTTTAATGATTATCGTTTAACTTCAGCTTTTAGTGCTGAGATGAAGTTTTCAAATGAAACCGTTTCTGATTTTTGCTCTCCATATTTGCGGACATTGACAGCTTTTTCAGCTACTTCATTGTCTCCAACAACAAGCATGTATGGAGTTTTTTGCATTTGCGCTTCACGGATTTTATATCCGATTTTTTCATTGCGGTCATCCAGCTCTACACGGAAGCCCTCTGCCTGAAGCTGCTCCTGGACCTGCTTGGCATAATCAAAGTGAATATCAGGAGAAACCGGAATGACCTGAACTTGAACGGGGGCAAGCCAAGTTGGAAACGCTCCCTTATACTCTTCAATCAGGAATGCCACAAAACGTTCCATAGTGGAAACGACACCGCGGTGGATAACGACCGGACGATGAGGCTTTCCATCTTCACCTACATAAGTCAGGTCAAAACGTTCAGGAAGCAAGAAGTCCAGCTGGACAGTAGATAATGTCTCATCCTTGCCAAGGGCAGTTTTAACTTGAACATCCAATTTCGGACCGTAGAAGGCTGCTTCGCCTTCTGCCTCAAAATAATCAAGACCGATTTCATCCATGGCTTCTTTAAGCATGGCCTGTGCTTTTTCCCACATTTCATCATCATCAAAGTACTTCTCAGTATCCTGTGGATCTCTGTAGGAAAGACGGAATGAGTAGTCATTGATATCGAAGTCTTTATACACTTCAAGCACCAGATGTACTACACGCTTAAACTCTTCCTTAATCTGGTCAGGGCGAACAAAAATATGAGCATCGTTCAGCGTCATGCCGCGTACACGCTGAAGGCCGGATAATGCTCCTGACATTTCATAGCGGTGCATAGTTCCAAGCTCAGCAATACGGATTGGCAGTTCACGATAGCTGTGGATGCCGTTCTTATAGATCATCATATGATGCGGGCAATTCATTGGACGAAGAACAAGCTGTTCGTTATCCATTTCCATTACAGGGAACATGTCTTCCTGATAATGATCCCAGTGACCGGATGTTTTATAAAGATCTACACTCCCCATGATCGGAGTATATACATGGTCATAGCCCAGTCTTTCTTCTTTATCAACGATATAGCGCTCAATATTGCGGCGGATTGTTGCCCCTTTCGGAAGCCACATCGGCAAGCCCTGTCCGACTTTTTGCGAATTCATGAACAAGTTAAGCTCTTTGCCGATTTTACGGTGGTCACGCTCTTTCGCTTCCTCAAGGAGACGCAAATGCTCAGCCAGGTCTTCTTTCTTGAAGAAAGCTGTTCCATAAATGCGCTGAAGCATCTTATTATCACTGTCGCCTCTCCAGTAGGCGCCAGCAATGCTTAAAAGTTTGAACTCTTTAAGTTTTCCAGTTGATGGAACGTGGACTCCGCGGCAGAGATCGAAGAACTCACCCTGCTCATAGATTGTCACTGTTTCATCTTCAGGAATGGCTTCAATCAGTTCAAGCTTGTATTCATCACCAATTTCCTTGTACATCTGAACCGCCTCATTACGGCTGACTTCCTTGCGGACAACGTCAAGGTTTTCATTAATAATTTTCTTCATTTCTTTTTCAATCACAGGAAGGTCCTCTGGTGAAAGTGACTCTTCCAGATCGATGTCATAATAAAATCCGCCTTCAATGACAGGACCTACCCCAAGCTTTACATTTTTATATAAACGCTTGATTGCCTGCGCCATTAGATGGGCAGTACTGTGGCGAAGAACCTCCAGCGCATCTTTTGAGTCCGGTGTTACAATTTCAACAGCTCCATCCTTTTCGATTGGACGGCGAAGATCATACATTTCTCCATCCAGCTTGCCGGCAATTGCCTTTTTCTTCAGGCCCGGGCTGATCGAAGCTGCAATATCTTCTGTTGTCGTTCCCTTTGGAAACTCCTTTACTGCTCCATCCGGAAACGAAACTTTAACAACTTCTGACATGATATTTCCTCCCTTTTTATGTTAGCACAAGACACCTGGATCAGATGCTATAGCGTTTTACACTAAAAAAATAAAAAAACCCGTCCCTAAAAAAGGGACGAGTTGTATTTAACACGCGGTTCCACCCTACTTCTCGTTCTCTTAGAAGAAAAACGACTCTGTAGTAAGATAACGGTCTTTTCCCGCCAGCCCATTTCCTGGCTGGAGTTCAGAGGCGGTAAGCATTCGAATCGTGTTAGGAAGGTTTCAGCCTTGCCTTCCCTCTCTTTAAACCGTATTAGAATACCCATATCCTCATCGCAACTTTTGCTCGATTTTTATAATATGTACGTTATTATAGTTTGTTATTTCAGGAAAATCAAGGGTATCTTTTACATTTTTCATCATCGGCATTTTGATATTTATAAAAGTCTTCAATAGATCTTAATTCAAGTCTTTCTTCAAAAATATTGCGGATTGTTCTGACCAGCGGCTGGTCGAAATCATCCGAGTACAGATAAATAGCTGAGGGTGCGATCGAGAGCAGCGGAGCAATCGTAACGGAATCCACGTATACAGGATGATTGGATAATAGCTTGCGGTCAATCATTCTTAATAGCTCTCCACGTTTAATTTCGCACAATTGCCCATCATAAAAATAAACGCTTTCTCCCATCAGGACATGGATCGTATTAATCTTTGGCTCCTTTCCTCCCAGGAAATCTCTCAATGTATGAATAAACATCTGGTATTCCTGCTCCATTTTATATTCATCGATGGAAACTTCAACGTATTTGGTCATTTCATTCATAAGCGGCCGCATCCGGAATTTTACGAAAGAATCAAAAGAAAAGGAAATGTTATTCTGGAACAGCTGGTCAATAGCACTTTTCAAGCTTTCTTTTACATCCAGGCCACTGACAAACGCAGCAAGATCCTCCCGGCTTCCTTCCAAAATAGAGTGAATGATTTCAAGAATCTGCTGCTGCTCGCCTTCGTCCTCATAATAATAATGCTCCATCAGTATCCGTTTAAACCAATCATCCTGCTTCTGGCTCACTATAAATTGGAAAAACACTTCCTTAACAGTATTTAGGACATCGCTGCTATTATCAGCAGAAACTCTGACTATATGTTGATCTTCAAAATGAAGAATATTATTATCACATTGACAAAAAGACTGCAGCTGTTCATAAAGATGCTCATAAAAATTCCTCGCATCCGTGCTGCTTTGGAAAATGATTTCGATCAACCAAATCCCCCCTTTATACAAATCTCTGTTCTATGTATATGGCGGACTTGGCCAAGTTAGAAGCGTGATTAGCCTTTTAGTGCATTAAACTATTGTAAATTGAATAATAAAAGCTGCCGGACACTTTATCGGCAGCTTTCAGGTTATACTCTTCTGTTCGGTCCTTCTACAAGCACTGGTTCAGCAAGGTATTTAATGCGCTCCATGATTCTCCTTGCCTTCATTTTCTCTTCCTCGCCGCGCTGGCTGTAGGAGAGATGATGTTCGAGACCCTGCAGATCGAAATTGGAAGTAAAGAAGGTTGGCAGGCTTTCCTGCATGCGGAACTGCAGAATTGGCCCTAATATCTCATCCCTTGTCCAGCTGGACATGGTTTCGGCACCAATGTCATCGAACATTAAAACAGGTGCTTTTTTAATGGTTTCAATCTTGCTGTTCAAAGTTTGATCTCCAATTGAATTCTTCAATTCCCTGAATAGTTCGGGAACGTAGACAATCATGGAGGATACTTTCTGGCTTGCAAGCTTATTGGCAATAGCACCAAGCAAATAAGATTTGCCTACACCGAATTTCCCATAAAAATAAATTCCCTTTCCCTTGGATCCCGGCTGGTAGTCCATGACAAAAGATGCCGCCTTATCAACAGCCTCAATGCGATCGTCATCATCATATATGGAATCAAAAGTGGCATGAAGGATATCCGATGGTACATATAAGCTCTGAATTAATTTTTCATTTCTCCGCTTCTCATCGTGCATGACCTTTCGAGGGCACTTATCATATTTCAAATCGACCGATCCTCTTTGAATTACAAGTTCCGGATGATAGCCCTGCATAAAATTCACACAGCCCTCCAAGCTCGGACATTTATTGCATTCCTTGCTCTGCTGTGTATACTCAAAGAGTTTGCTAAGGCTCTTTTCAACCATCTCAGATGTCAATTCATCCCGATGAGTTTGGATAAAAGCCTTCACTTCAGGGTGATTAAGCGTTTGATTCCTCATCATTTCATACCTTTTTTGAAAACCTTCATTGCCCGCAAGGCGCCTTAATGTTTCATTAATTTTCTCCATCAATCAGTCACCTCCTGTGAACGCAGTTTTTTTAATTTTTCATGAAGCTCCTTTTTTTTCATTTCCAGCTCATACTGATCCTTTTCGCTTACTTGCTGCTGAGGCTCTGTCTTTTTGGCGGATGCACTGCTTTTTTCATCAAACCAGTCCGGAAGCATTTCTGTCCTGATCGGCTTCTTTTTGTTTCCAGTTGTGCTGGCTGTTTTCTTTCCTTCCGCCCAATCCAGGTATTGCCGGTGTTCTTTCTTAGCTAAATCAATAGCTGCCTTGGGTGTTTTAATTTTCTTTCTAGCCCAGTGACCAGCTATTTTTTCTACGTAGCCTTTGGTCAATTTCATATCTGTTTTGAGCATAACATATTGAATCAGCACATTAATTACCCCTGGCAAAAGCTTTTGCTGAAACATGACATCTTCAATGATCTGCAGGTCGCCTTTTGATGGATCTGCCCCTCCTGATATATCTTTTAACAGCTGCCTTGGTGAGGTGATTTCCAAATAACGGATCAACTCTTCTTCCTGTGTTTCAGGCTGTTTTTTATGAGACTGATGGATGGCAGGCTGAACCCTGTCAATCAGGGATGGCAGCTGGTCCTGGTTCTGGAATTGATACCAGTCCCGTGCAGATTTTCTCAACTCATCAATGTTTATCTCATCATCTTCATTTACAGCGCTGATGACGATATTTTTCATTTGAATAGGGTCAATTCCGTACAAAAAGGCAAGATTGCTGATGGATTCCTTTACTTTAACTGTGATGGCCTTTTTCGGTACTAGTGATTCATTCAGCCCTGCCTGAAGCAGTTCAAAATTAAAATCTTCATTCCCGATTTGAATGCCTTCCTGTTCCTGCCTTCCAATATACCCTTCTGTCTCTGATTCATTCATCAGCTGCACCACTTCATCGTCAACCTCAAAAGAACCAGGGTGTCCTGATTTAAATACATCCTGAAAAGCCTTTGTAACTTCCTCATATCCTGTGGCTGTCTTTACCTTCTGGTCTGAGAAGAAGCGTTTCAGCCTCATAAATTGGTTTCTGCCCAATTTCTTATAAAGATAAATATTGAGCATGCCATCAAGGAAAAATTGTTCAGGTGTCAGCGGGGGGAGAAGTTCATAAATAAATGACCTTGTCTCTTCATCTTTATTTACGTATACCTTTAAAAGTCCTATCCCTTCTAGCTTGAGGCGGGCTTCATATATATCCTTAAGCCCCATGCCCATGAAATTCATTAAACTATGGTGTGAATTAGAAGATGCCCATAGCCGGTTTTCTTCAAGTTCCGCCCATAATGTCATATATAAACTGAAGCACACAGAGCCAATGAGCGGCTGATATAACAGAGTCAGCACTTTTCGGTCATAATCATGCAAAAGCCCGCTGGCTGCTACTGTATATCGATCAATGGGGAGCATCTCCTGCCAATGCTGGGCCATGGTGTTCACCTTTTTCTATTAAGAATATTTATTACTCTGATTAATATCAAAAGCATATACCGTAAAAAAAGAGCCAAAGAAATCCTTCAGCCCATTAGACTATTTCATTAGAAATCAGGGACAGCAGCAACTGACCTGATTTAAGATTGTTCTTTTTTGATTAATTCTTTGAGTTCATCGATAAAAACATTAATATCTTTAAATTGCCTGTATACAGATGCGAAACGAACATATGCCACATCATCCACATTTGCGAGCCTGTCCATAACCATTTCGCCAATTTCATCGCTTTTTATTTCGGAGACACCGTTGCTGCGGAGCTCTTTTTCCACATCAAAAGTAATTTCCTCCAGATCCTTTAGGGCAACCGGCCTCTTTTCACATGCTTTAATAAGGCCTCTCAGTATTTTTTCCCGGCTGAATTCCTCTCTGGTGCCTTCTTTTTTCACAACGATTAAAGGAATTTCTTCCACTTTTTCAAAAGTCGTAAACCGGTATCCGCATTTCTCGCATTCCCTTCTGCGCCGAATGGACCTGCTGTCATCAACAGGACGGGAATCGAGAACACGGGTATTATTGTTTTGGCATGAAGGGCATCTCATACAATCAGCTCCGAATTCTTTTATAAAGTGAAACTTCAATCAGGGGGTCCCCCGCTGATTGTTAGTTGAGGCCAACAGGAAGTGGTTCACAAAGACGTTGCCACAGGACGTGGCGTTCTTAGGCTTTGTTCTTCTATCGGGCCTTTACGGGCAGTTTTCCCCCGCTTACCCTCCTTCGATTCCCTTGAGGCTTGAAGTGGGGGGTTACTGCCCGTTAGACAGCGATAAATAAGTAATTTTGCTGGCTTTAGACCAATTACCGTATTTTATTTGTTACTCTTATCTTATAAAAAAGGAGTTGTCAGTACAAGTACAACTATTTATCTGCGTTTCTTGCAGAACCGAGAAAATCATGCCGTTTATTCACCTTTTCATAAATGGAAAGAACTTCTCTTTTAAGTATTGGGTGTACACCTGCCGGAGAGGATTGCTCAGTTGAGATATTGATATCTACAGCCGTTTCGAAAGGCCTGACAGTTACGACTGTGACAATGGCAAAACAAGATTTATCTTTCTTAATTTCTGCTGCAATCTCTCCGTGTTCTTTGGAAATGCTGAGAATGTTTACATTTTGGTCTGCTTTGAATAATTCTTCAATCGTCTGCAGCATTTGAGCTGTATTGGTTCTATAATATCTTGTAGTGAGCTCTGGATCAGAGTGGTTTTCATTTGTTTCACACTGCTTTTTATAGCGGCTGGCAAGCTGCCTGAAAATAGACATCCTCTTTCCTCCGTTATTTTTCATGTATCCTTATTGTACTATTTTTTTTTTACGGGAGATACTAAAGGTAATGTATTTAAGCAAATTTAAGCAAAATAAAAAGAGGTGTATTCAATACACCTCTGGATTGCTTAAGATCATTCTGTTATTAAAGCACTTGAGCTTGTTTAACTTGAACTGGACCCATACCGCGAGGAATTTCGATATTCTCACGCGTTTGAGCTCCTAACGATTCTGCAATAAAGTCTGCAGCGATGTTAGGGTCAAGATCTCCACACGTATACACATCAATGCTGGCATAGCCATGCTCCGGGAAGCTGTGAATAGTTAAATGAGATTCAGAGATGATAACCACTCCGCTTACACCCTGTGGCGCAAACTTATGAAATGCAACCTCGCGAATTTCAGCACCAGACTTTAATGCAGCATTTACAAATGTCTGCTCAATAAAATCCATATCATTTAACTTTTCAAAATCGCATCCCCAAAGTTCTGAGATAACGTGACGACCCATAGTTTCCATATTCAAATTTCCCCCTTTAAACTTTTAAGCTATTAATTAATGAAATTCCAGATTTTAACTGGTCCATAACTACCACGGGGGAAAGTTAGTCCAGAGAGGTCCTAACCCTTTAAGTAGCTACCATACCAAAACCTCGGAGAAGTTCACGAGGATTAGTATACTTTGTTTAATTTCTTTTTGCAACACATTGTTTTACATTTTTTTTGGCAAAATTTCTGAAGACTTTTCCTTCTCAGGATATAATTTTGTCCAATAAAAGGAGCCTGCCGGGGAATGGCAGGCTTTAAAAGTATGGGTAGTTTTATATTAAGAGAAACTGGCCATTATCCAATTTTTACGGCAGATGCCTGAAAAAGTTCCTGTGCAACAAATTTTGTTAAGTCTACAACGCGGCAAGAATAGCCCCACTCATTATCATACCAGGCAAGTACTTTCACTTTGCTGGAGCCGATTACCATAGTAGATAATCCATCAATGATGGCAGAATGTTCATTTGTGTTGAAATCAATTGAAACCAGTGGTTCGTCAGTAATATCAAGGATACCGTGCAGCGATCCCTGTGAAGCAGTTGCAAAAGCCGCATTCACTTCTTCAATTGTGACGTCTTGCTTTAAGTCTACAACAAGGTCAACTAAAGAAACGTTTGGCGTTGGGACACGGAGTGCCATTCCATGCAATTTGCCCTTTAAGTGAGGCAATACCAGCGACAAAGCTTTGGCGGCACCAGTGGAAGTCGGGATTATGGACTGTCCGCAGGCACGTGCCCGGCGTAAATCCTTATGCGGGTTATCAATATTCTTTTGGTCGTTTGTATATGCATGAACTGTTGTCATAAGTCCGTTTTCAATTCCAAATTGTTCATCAAGGATTTTTGCAACAGGTGCAAGGCAGTTTGTTGTACATGATGCATTTGAAATAATATCATGTTCTTCAATTTTTAATGCGCTTTCATTTACACCCATAACAATAGTCACATCTTCATTTTTTCCAGGAGCAGTAAGTATTACCTTTTTTGCTCCAGCTTCAAGGTGAAGTGCCGCTTTATCACGGGAATTGAATTTTCCTGTAGCTTCAATGACAATATCGATGTTCATTTCTTTCCAGGGAAGTTCTTGAGGATTCCGGCTGCTGACAAGCTGAACCCTTTTACCGTTTACAACAATAGCATTGTCTTCTGGAACAACACTTCCTTCGAATGGTCCATGATTTGTATCATATTTAATTAAGTGTGCCAAAGTTTCAGCAGGATAGCTTGCATTTATGGCAGCCACTTCAAGATTTTCATCAAGGATGGCTTTTCTAAAAACCATACGTCCAATTCTTCCAAAACCATTAATCGCTATTCTCGCCTTCATGTTACGGCCCCTTCCACATTAGTGTTATACTTTTTATTGCTTCAAGTTGCTATTAGTATAACATATTGGTGTTCATTTGTGATGAATAAAATGCGGATTTTTTAATGTTTAACAATTCAGAAATATAAACTCTTTTCTATCACCAGATTTTATAGGGAAATGGCCTATTATTCCGAAACATTATGTTTATTTTTGTCATACTAATTGGGCATTAAATGCAACAAAAAAGAGCCTGTGACAGGCCCTTAGATAGCATTCCATTTTCTTAAAATATCCCACAATTGTGTCTCTGTTTCTTCCATTCTGCCATTATTATCGATTACAGCATCGGCCAATGCCTTCTTTTCTCTTAAAGGCATTTGGGAATGGATTCTTGCCATTGCTTCATTCTCGGAAAGCTGATTTCTTTGCATCAGTCTCTGCAGCTGTATATCTTCATCTGCATATACTAATAATGTTTTGTCGCACATGTATTGTAATTTACTTTCAAATAAAAGAGGTATATCAAGAATAATCAGTTGTTCATTATTCCTGATAGCTTGTTCCTTTTTGGCTGTCATTCTTTTGCGGACGGCAGGATGTACAATGCTATTTAAGGCTTTCCGCTCTTTTTCATCATGAAAAATAATGGAGCCCAGTTCTGCACGATCAATTGAACCGTCACTGAGGAGAACCCTTTCCCCAAAATGACGGACAATTTCCTGATAAGCTTCTTCTCCTTTTTCAACAGCTAGTCTGGCTTCTATATCCGCGTCGATTACAGTGTATCCTTTTTCGGTGAGGAGAGATGAAACGGTGCTTTTCCCGCTTGCAATCCCGCCTGTCAAACCTACAGTCAGTGACATAGTGTGTTCCTTTCATATAAAATGCTAGATTTTTAAGATCCCGATTACGATTAGAATAATTCCAGGAATGAATGAGAACTTATGGACCCAGCCGCTTTTGGAGAAGAGGGATCCTACCTGCATTCCCATAAACACAAACAGAGAACTCATAACGGCGACTGTCATTGCAAGGTAGAAAGGCGAGTATCCAAGCATTGCTGCACCGATTCCAGCTCCGAAAGCATCAAGCGATAAAGCGAGCCCGAGCATAAGTGCTTCAATTCCTGTGATGGTTCCCGATTTATCAAAATCAGCAGACATCGGCTTTTTCAGGATATTAATGACAAGCCCAAGAGATTTGATTTCCAGGTTTACAATCGTTTTTTCATGCGGCAGGACATCCTTAACCTTTTCCGGCCTGAAAAATTGATAAAGAACCCAGGCACCAAGAAAAATAAGAATGACTCCCCCTAAACTTTCAGCTAAAGCCGGAGATAAAAAGGCTTCTATAAAATGGCCAATTGTCATGGCAGCCATTAATGTTATAGCTGAACAGCAAGCGATTATACTGATCGATTTAAATGGTATTCTCATTTTCCTTAAGCCATAGGTTAAACCGACACTAAAACTGTCAAGACTGACAGCAAAAGCAAGTATCAAAAGTGAGAATGTATGCGCCATAGAATAGAGCTCCTTCCTGACAATCGCTACGATAGTATATGGAAGAAGCCCATCCAATGTTATTCGAAACGCATTTCAGCTCTATTCTTCATTGTTATTTTTTCTGGCAAACTGGACAGTAAACTGTCCCCCTGCCTCCTGTCACGATCCGCTCAAGCGTGCTTCCGCAGACTTTGCAATCTTCCCCTTTTCGCCCATAAACAAAAAGTTCGAGCTGAAACATGCCAATTTGCCCCTGGGAATTAACATAGGAGCGAATGGTGCTCCCTCCCTTATCAACTGCTTCACTCAGAGTATCCGCAATCTCTTTGTGAAGTGTCTCCAATTCGCTTCTTGTTAAGCTATTTGCCGCTCTTTCTGGATGTATTCCTGAACGAAATAATGCTTCATCGACATAAATATTTCCTAGCCCTACGATCGTTTTCTGATCGAGAAGTGCAGTTTTGATATTACGGGTGGTACGGGAAAGTCTCGCAGCAAGGTCGTCTGCCGTAAACTCTTCTGCAAATGGTTCCGGTCCAAGGTGTGCCAGCGGAAGAGTCTTAAATTCTTCGCCCTTTGCATATAGGTGCATCGTTCCAAATTTACGGACATCCTTATATCTGAGCTCTGTACCATCTGTAAAATGAAAAATCACATGAGTGTGTTTTTCAACAGGTTCTTCTTTTGAAAAAAGGCCGTACCTGCCTTCCATTCTCAGATGGGACACAAGGGCATAATCATTGGTATAGAGAATTAGAAACTTTCCTCTTCTGCCAATGTCCTGAAAAATTTGGCCTGCTAAAGCATCCTTGAATTGTGCAAGCTCTTCCGGATGCTTAACCATTTTGGGCCAGAAAACCGAAACATGTGCAATGGTTTTGCCGATCACCAATTCCTGCAATGTTCTTCTGACCGTTTCAACTTCAGGAAGTTCCGGCATGGTCCCCCTCCTTTTTAATACAGTTTAGAAAACTTTTTTTGTATTCAAAAATACAATCTGCTTTTATTTCGCATCAAACCACGTTGGCCCAAAAGAATAATCCACTTTAAGCGGAACTTTCAATTCTACTGCATTTTCCATAACGTCCGGTACGATTTTTTTGAGCGCCTCTATTTCATCCTCTGGTACTTCAAAGATCAGTTCATCGTGAACCTGCAGCAGTAGGCGTGCTTTGAGTTCTTTTTTTCTTAAGCGGTCAGCCATATCAATCATGGCTTTTTTAATTATATCTGCTGCGCTTCCCTGGATTGGTGTGTTCATGGCGGTTCTTTCTGCAAAGCTTCGCAGGTTGAAGTTTCGGCTTGTGATTTCAGGCAGATACCTTCTTCTGTGAAGAAGGGTCGAGACATATCCTTTTTGTTTTGCATCATGGATAATATCGTCCATGTACTGCTTAACGCCAGGATAGCTTTCCAGATAGCGGTTAATAAATTTACCGGCTTCTTTTCTTGTGATGCCAAGGCTTTGGGAAAGGCCATAATCACTGATTCCGTAGACAATTCCGAAGTTAACAGCCTTTGCATGGCGCCGCATATTGGACGTTACTTCATCAGCATTAACGTGGAATACTTCCATTGCCGTTTTGGTGTGAATATCCATATCTTCATTAAATGCTTCAATGAGCTTTTCATCATTCGCAATATGAGCCAGCACTCTCAGTTCAATCTGCGAGTAGTCTGCTGCAAAGATGGCCCAGCCAGGTTCTGACGGGACAAATGCCTGCCTGATTTTTCGCCCTTCCTCCAGCCGGATCGGAATATTTTGCAGGTTCGGGTCTGTTGAGCTTAATCTACCTGTCTGTGTAAGAGCCTGATTAAACCTGGTGTGGACTTTGCCGGTTTCATAGTTAACCACCTTAAGCAGGCCTTCAATATAAGTGGATTGAAGTTTGCCAAGCTGTCGGTAATGGAGGATGTCCCGGATAATTTCATGGCTGTTCTCAAGCTTTTCAAGAACATCAGCAGAAGTGGAATAGCCTGTTTTGGTTTTTTTTATGGCAGGCAGCCCTAATTTTTCAAAAAGGATCACACCGAGCTGTTTTGGAGAATTAATATTAAAGGCTTCCCCGGCAAGCTCATGTATGCGCTTTTCGATTTCATCCAGTTTGGAGAGCAGGTCTTGTCCCATTGTTTTCAGGCGTTCAAGATCCACTTTAATACCGGTTGATTCCATATCAGCTAAAATCAGTGACAGCGGCATTTCCAGGTCATAAAACAGCTCGGATTGCTGGTTCTCCTTCAATTCACTATCCAGTTTTTCCTTCAGTGTCATCAAGGCCGCTGCTTTCCTTGCCAAATGCCCGGCAAGCTCCTTATTTTCCGGAATCCGCCTTTTTGCTCCTTTTCCGTAAAAAGCTTCATCAGATTGAATCGCATTATAGCCATGATTTTTTGCTATAGAGGCCATATCTTCAATGGTCTGAGACGGGTTAATAAGATAAGAAGCAATATAAAGGTCAAAATCGGCACCTTTTAGATGAATACCATGATGACGGAGTGAGACTTCCGATCTTTTTGCATCATAGACTGTCTTCTTTTTGGTTTCATCTTCAGCCCATCTTTTAAAAACATCAGACTCTAAAGCCGTATCTTTGGAGAAGAAGAAATTCCCCTTATCATTTGCAACGGAAAAACCAATGATGTCTGCATAATGATAATTATCTTCCAGAAGCTCAACATAGAATGCATTTTCATCAGTAAACATTTCTTCCTTAATTTCATCTGCAATGGTAAATTCAATTTCTTCCAGATTCTCTTCGATTGCATCTGTGTCTCCGCCAAGTTTTTCCAGTAAAGAGTTAAAGCCTAATTCTTTAAAGATGCTTATGACTTTTTCTTTTTCAAAACCTTCATATTCAATGTCTTCAATTTTAATTTCAACAGGGGCTTCTCTGGTGATAGTAGCAAGTTCCTTGCTCATTAAAGCCTGATCCCTGAATTCTTCCAGCTTTTCTTTCAGTTTTTTTCCGCCTACCTTATCAACAGAATCCAAGAGTTTTTCAAGGGTACCAAACTCTTTCAGCAATTTAAGAGCTGTTTTTTCGCCCACTCCTGGAACACCTGGGATATTATCTGAACTATCTCCCATTAGGCCTTTCATATCAATAATCCTGTCAGCAGTGATTCCGTATTTTTCTTCTATATGTGCTGGTGTGTATTCTTCTATATCAGTAATGCCTTTGCGGGTAATGCTGACTGTTACAGAATCGGAACTTAACTGTGTCAAATCCTTATCCCCTGATATAACTTTAACTTCATAGCCATCTTTTTCGTCATGGAGGGACAGAGTTCCAATAATATCATCCGCTTCAAAGTTTTCCAGTTCATATCTGGAGATTCCGTAAGCATCGAGAAGTTCTCTGATATAAGGGAACTGCTCTGATAGCTCAGGCGGTGTTTTCTGCCTTCCTCCTTTATACTCGCTGAAGGTTTTATGGCGGAAGGTTGTTTTTCCGGCATCGAACGCCACAAGGAGATGGGTTGGTTTTTCATCCTCCAGTATCCTTTGCAGCATCATGGTAAATCCGTAGACAGCATTTGTATGTATTCCTTTATCGTTGTTTAAAAGCGGCAGAGCAAAAAATGCCCGATAAGCGATGCTGTTGCCATCTATCAGAACAAGCTTTTTTTTATCCAACTAATATCTCCTCCTATCAGAAAAGCGCAAGTGGCTTGCCCACAATAAAAAAGCCGATATTTTCCTTTATTCTATCATGAGCAGATAGAGAAAGAAAAATAACGGCTTTTGGGTTATAAATTATTAATCCGTATATCCCATCAGCAGCCGGGCATATGGTGAGTCCGAAGGGAGAACAATTACAGTCTCGCCATTAATGGTCTTTTTATAGGATTCAAGCGTGCGGTATAAGGAATAAAATTCAGGATCCTTTGAAAAGGCTTCGTTGTAGACCTTCGCAGCTCCCGCTTCTCCTTCCGCCCGGATCGTTTCAGCATCCGCCTGGGCCTTGGCAAGCATTTCCCTGACATTTCTGTCCGTTTCAGCAATGATAATATTCTTTTGGGCATCACCCTTGGACAGGTATTCCTGGGCTGTTGACTGGCGCTCGGAAATCATCCTGGTATATACGGACTGTTCGTTTTCTGCCGGTAAATCTGTTCGTTTAATTCTTACATCTGTTACTGTGATTCCATAGTTATCGTTTGATAGCAATTCATTCACTTTAGAAGTAATTTGATCATTCAATGATCCCCTTGATGACTTTTCATCATTAATTATTTCATCATAATTCAGCCGGCCCAATTCGGAGCGGGTCACGGAGTAGATGAACTCTTCCATTCTGGCCTCCGCTCCCTCCAATGTTCTGGCGTTTGAGATCATTTTTTTCGGGTCATCAATTTTCCATACAGCATAATTATCGATTATCATGACCTTTTTGTCCTTTGTATTGATTTCAGCTTCTGACACATCATAAGTCATTTGGTATTTTGGGAGCGTGGAAACACTTTGGATAAATGGTATTTTGTATGTTAATCCAGGCTTGCTCTCAATCCTGACCACCTCCCCAAATTGACGGATGACCTTGTACTCCCCTTCCTTTACAATAAAAAGGTTGCTGAATAGAATTACTAGTGCGGCAATGATAAGCACAAGGATGATTCCAAGTTTGGTATAACTTCTCCACTGGAAATTCCCGCCCCGTTCATTGATATTTACGACATTTTGATCACTCATTATCCGCACCACCTTCCTCTTTCTGTTTGGGCTGTTCTTTCTCAAGAGGCCTGATCGGGAAATATTTCATTGTATTTCCATCGTCATTCATAATGTAAATTTCAGCACCTGGAAGGACTTGCTCCAGCGTTTCAATGACAAGCCGCTCTCTAGTGATATCAGGATTATTCTTGTATTCTCCGTACAATTTATTAAATACTGCCACATCTCCACGTGCCCTTTCCAGACGTGCTGCCTTTTCACCTTCCGCTTTAGAGGCAAGAGCCTTCTTCTCACCTTCTGCTTCATTCATTCTCTGGTTCTTATATTTTTCTGCTTCATTTATTTTGGTATTGGCTGTTTCCCTTGCATCCGTTACATCCGTAAAGGCTTTTCTTACATCGTCATTCGGCAATTCCACATCCTGCAGTTTGACTGCAAGAACGGAGATGCCAATATCATACTTGCCAATTAAAGAGGTAAGGAGCTCTCTGACATCCGCTTCGATCTCTGCTTTCCCTGAGGTAAGCGCGTCATCTATCTTAGAACCTCCTATAATACTTCTTAAGGATGAGGAAGTAGCATCGTATAGAATTTCTTCTGGATCTTCAGCATTATAAAGATATTTTTCAGGATCCGTAATTTTCCACTGTACAACCAGATCTGCCAAAACGATATTTTCATCCCCGGTTATCATCTTTGTCTCATCAGGAAAATCCTTTATTTCTCCATCTTTTTCTTCATATCCAAACTGCAGAGAAAAAGTTTCTTTTGAAAGCTTCTCCACGCTCTGAACAGGCCATGGCAATTTGAAATGAAGTCCCGGCTCCGTAATGCCTTCCTCAACTTTCCCAAATGTTAAAATAACTGCCTGATCCGATTCATCGACGGTGTACCATGTTGTAAAGGCAACTATACTTAATATAACAATTGCCAGAATTAGCCCTGCGATTGTATAAATTCGCTTTAAGCTGACCATTTCTCTCTCCCCTTCCCTAGCGCTTTCTATAACTTTTCATACGATTTATTTACGTAAAGGTTTCATAAATATGACAAAAGTTAAAGAAAGATGATCAAAAATGAAAAAGGCGAAAGCGGGGTCAGCTTTCACCTTTTTCTATGGCTCCTTGGATGAAGGGGTTTAACAATTATGATTTTATCAGCGGAATGTAAAGTTGACATAAATCTGCTGTAAAATTAATGTAAAGTTAATCCTGCCACTTCAACCATTTTTTTCATTAATCAGTTTAGGAAGTTCAATTAAAAAGGAGGTGCCTTTGCCGACCTCACTTTTTACTGAGATGGATCCTTTATGCGCTTCAACCAGATGCTTTACGATGGCAAGGCCCAATCCTGTTCCTCCGGAATTTCTGCTTCTGGCTTTATCCACCCGATAAAAACGTTCAAAAATACGCGGAATTTCACTGGCTTCAATCCCAATTCCTGTATCCCTTATTTCAGTCAATACTGTGCTGCCGGTCTTTGCAGCCGAAATAAAGATGACCACCTGATTCGGCGTATAAGAAATGGCATTTGATATGATATTTATAAACACCTGCTTAAGCCGGTGAACATCACCTTCAATATATACCGGTTTTTCATCTCTCTGATATTCAAATACAATTTCCTTTTCTGCTGCTTTCCCTTTCATTATGGCCATCACATCTTCGAGCACATCAGTCAGATCCAGCTGCTGAATGGAAAGACTGAATCCTTGCTTTTCGATTTTCGATAGATCCAGCAAATCCTGAATAAGAGATTGGAGCCGGTCACTTTCCTTCAAAATGATACTGAGGAAATCATTCAGAGCCTGTTTGTTTTCCATCGCACCATCCAAAAGAGTTTCCGAAAAACCCTTAATAGAAGTTATAGGTGTTTTCAATTCATGGGAAACGTTTGCTACAAAATCCTTCCTCATCTGCTCCAGCTTCTTCAGTTCTGTAATATCATGAAAAACAAGCAAAATCCCTTTCCATTCATCATTTGTGCCAATTATCGGGACTCCATATACTTCAAAGTAACGTCGTTCGATATTGACAGGAATAATAAGCTGCTTTTTTACTTTCTGTTCAGTCATGAAAATTTCTTCGACCATTTCCGTAATACCTTTGTGTTCAATCACTTCATAATAGAGCTTGTATAGGTATTCGGAAGGATTTACATTAAAAACCTCTTTATATGGCCGGTTCATTAAATTAATATAGCCTCTGCTGTCAATAAGAATCAGGCCGCTTCCCATATTTTCAATAAGAGCTCCAAGCCGGTCCTGCTGCATTTCCTGGGACTTCACCATTTCCTGAAGATTCCTTGCCAATACATTGATAGACTTACTCAGCATACCAGTTTCGTCTTCCTGATCTTCATATGTTCTTGCCCGGTAGTTTCCCTTTGTAAGTTCAATCGCAACCTTTGTGGCTGACTCGATAGGCTTTGTATATCGTGCTGTAATTCTTGATCCAAGCAGAATAATCACAAATAAAGAAAGTCCCAGGCTTACAGTCAAAATCCACCAAATCTGCTGATAAGCCTTTTGGAATTCAGCCATCTTTGTACTTAAGAAGATATAACCTTCCTTCTCGCCTTCTATCATGACAGGCTGCCAATAATAGTGCAGGTTAAACCCTCCGCCCACTTCCAATCCTGATTCATTTGCAGAATCCTTTTTTAAAACTTCTAATATAATTTCCTGATGCCTGATTTTTGTTGTCTCACTTTTGACGCTGCTGTCCATTAATATTCTGCCCTGGCTATCAGTAGCAGTTACACGCAAATCAAGAATCTCTCCGAACTCATTGACTTTATCAATACTAAGGGAGCCAATGCCTCCGTTGCCCTCAACATAGCTTGATACCAGTTCAGACTCTTTTTGCAGACGTGCATCAAATGTATTTAAATAATAGCTTTTAAAAAGCTGTCCTAAAAGAAGGCCTAGCGCAATTAAAACAACCAGAATTAAAGTGAGCAATGCAAATAACAGGCGGGTGCGAAACGTGTTCATTCGCCTTTAGGCTCCTCCAATTTATAGCCCAATCCGCGAATGGTTTTTATATATACAGGTTTTTTAGTGTTTGTTTCAATCTTCTCTCTTAAATGACTAATATGTACATCAACGATTCTTGTGTCTCCCGCAAAATCATAATTCCAGACTGCGCTAAGAAGCTGATCCCTTGTAAGAACACGGCTCTTATTCTTGGCAAGATATAATAGCAATTCAAATTCCTTCGGAGTTAATTCAAGAAGTTCATCTTCAAAATAAGCTTCATAATGCTGCGGAAATATCTTCAGCCCGCCAATCCGAAAAGAATCGCCATCTTCTGTTTTCTCCTCTGCAGCCTCAGGCACAAATTGAGTCCTCCTTAAGATGGCTTTAACTCTGGCAACCACTTCCCGGGGGCTGAAAGGTTTTGTCATGTAATCATCCGCACCCAATTCAAGGCCAAGAACCTTATCGAATTCATCATCCTTGGCAGTCAGCATCAAAATAGGTGTGGCAACTTTCTGCTGTCTAAGCTGTTTGCATACTTCAATTCCATCAAGCTTTGGAAGCATAAGATCAAGTACAATTAGATCCGGCTTTTCAGAAATGGCCAGATCTTTTCCCTCCTGGCCATCCATGGCTGTGATCACTTCATAGCCCGCCTGCTCCAGGTTATACTGAAGTAAAGTTACGATAGATTGTTCGTCATCTACAACTAGAATTTTCTTATCCATACGATCCTCCGAGTGAATGAATTACCCCTGTTTAAAACCTCAGCTGAAACAGCACCATTGGAGTGTCAGCGATCTTTTTAAAAGCAGGTATCCCTCCTGCCTATCAAACCCCTATTTGCCATATACCTTTATTATAATATATTTCATGATTTTTTTTCGGATCAATTGTTGGATGGTACTGGATTTCATAAAAAAAGATGTGCGTCTTCTGCACATCTTTTTACTATCAGAAATTATCCAGAGCATTCCCATCCATTGGCTGAGGCTTGTATGGCGGGCATATTAGGAGCTGTCCGTTAATAACCGTCTGCTCCTCTTCGTTTGTTCCCTGTACCTTAATTTGTACGGTGTGACTTGAGGTGTTCACTTCTGTTACCTCGAATAAAAATTGAACGGTGCCATAATGATAGACAGGCTTCACATACTCGATCTCCTGCTTTAAAACATGGCTTCCTGGCCCCGGCAAATATTTTGATATGGCAGAGTTAATGATGCCGTTCAGCATAACACTTGGTACAATCGGTTTTTTATAAGGTGTTTGTGAGGCATAATCATGCTGGATATATAAAGGGTTTGCATCGTTCGTTAAGCCCAGGTATAGCAACAGGTCCTTATCTTCTATTTTTTCAGTAAGCGTCAATTTTTCGCCAACAGATATTTCATCAATGGTTCTTCCCAGTTTTCTTTTCTTTCCAAGCAGCATATCTAAGCACCTCCAAGTATTGTAACCGTTTACATAGTTGCTGTAAAAAATAGACTGTTAAATATTTTAAATTATTCAGTCTATTTTTTATATGATATCATTTTATACTATTTCCCAAAAGGGCTTCCAGTAAAAAAATTCGGAGATTGTCCCCGAATTTTTTTACTGTCTATTTTCTCAAATATTATTTTTTAGCCTCAGTACGCCAGAACTTCCATTACCTTGCGAACTGAATCTGCCGATTTATCGAGGGCAGCTTTTTCCTCGCTTGTCAGTTCTAGTTCTATTACTTTTTCAATTCCGTTTGCTCCAAGGATTGCAGGCACACCCAGATAGATTCCTTCGTAGCCATATTCTCCTTCAAGGTAAGCAATCGAAGGCAGAACACGTCGCTGATCTTTAAGGATAGCTTCACACATTTCCACAAGGGAAGCTGCTGGAGCATAGTATGCACTTCCGTTGCCTAATAAGTTGACGATTTCTCCGCCGCCTTTACGTGTGCGCTCAACAATGGCATCAAGTCGATCTTTTGAAATTAATGTTTCCAAAGGAATGCCGCCTGCATATGAATAGCGGACCATCGGAACCATGTCATCACCGTGTCCGCCAAGTACGAATCCTGTAATGTCTTTAACAGACAAATTTAGTTCCTGAGCAACAAATGTGCGGAAACGGGCTGTATCAAGAACGCCCGATTGTCCAATTACACGGTTTTTCGGGAATCCTGATTCTTTGAAAACTGTATAGGTCATCGCATCGACTGGATTAGTCAGAACCACAATATAGCTATTTGGGGAATGTGCTGCAATCTCCTGAGCTACACTTTTCATAATCTTCTGGTTTGTTTGTACAAGGTCGTCCCGGCTCATTCCCGGCTTCCGTGCAATGCCTGCTGTAATAACGACAATGTCAGAGTCCTTTGTATCTTCATAGCTTGAAGTACCCGTGATGTTCGCATCGAAACCTTGAACTGGACTTGCTTCAAGCATATCAAGAGCTTTTCCCTTTGTCGGATTTTCCATTTGCGGAATATCGACCAGTACAACGTCTCCAAGTTCCTTTTGGGCAAGCAAAAATGCGGTTGTTGCTCCAGTAAAACCTCCACCGATTACAGAAATCTTTTTGCGTTTCAATGACATGAGCAGTTCCTCCTTTAGGAAATGAAAGTATCAGGAATTTGCATTCCTTATGTAAGAGGCTGTTTTAATAAAACAGCCATCCTATTAACTTTACACATTCATCATTTACATAAATCGCCGGCTGTCCAGCTTCAGAAATTTCCCCAAGAAGCAATCTAAATAACACTGCAGAAATAGTATATTAGGCAAAAGCGCCTTTTATTAAAGGCGCTTTCGTTTTTCATAAATAAAAAAGTATAAAAATCTGAACTTCGATAACTGTCTAGCTCCAGCGCCTAGCCCCTCGGGTCATAAGCCAAATCACTCCAGAAATCAGGATTTCCTGCATGATTCGTCTTATGCCTGTCGGGGCTGATCAAGGCGCTTCCGCTTTTCTTATTCCATATTTTTAATTAATTCGTCTGCAAATTCCGAGCATTTCACTTCAGTTGCTCCATCCATTAGACGGGCAAAATCATATGTTACGACTTTTGAAGCGATAGATTTTTCCATAGATTTAACGATCATGTTTGCAGCTTCGTTCCATCCAAGGTGTTCAAGCATTAATACACCTGAAAGAATAACAGAAGAAGGGTTAACCTTATCAAGACCAGCATACTTTGGAGCTGTACCATGAGTTGCTTCAAAGATCGCATGTCCAGTTTCATAGTTAATGTTTGCTCATGGAGCAATACCAATGCCGCCAACCTGTGCAGCAAGTGCGTCAGAAATATAATCGCCGTTCAAGTTCATTGTCGCAACAACATCAAACTCATTTGGACGTGTAAGGATCTGCTGAAGGAAGATATCAGCAATCGCATCTTTAACGATAATTTTGCCAGCTGCTTCTGCATCTGCCTGTGCTTTGTTCGCAGCATCAACACCCTGTTCATCTTTAATGCGGTCATATTGAGCCCAAGTGAATACTTTTTCTCCGTACTCTCTTTCAGCAAGCTCATAACCCCAGTTTTTAAAGGCACCCTCAGTAAATTTCATGATATTGCCTTTATGTACAAGTGTAAGAGATTTACGGCCTTCTTTGATTGCATACTCGATGGCAGCGCGTACAAGGCGGCTAGTTCCTTCTTCTGATACAGGCTTAATGCCGATGCCTGAAGTTTCCGGGAAGCGGATCTTATTAACACCCATTTCATCCTTAAGGAATGAGATTAGTTTTTTAACCTCATCAGAGCCTTTTGCATACTCAATGCCGGCATAAATATCTTCAGTATTTTCACGGAAAATAACCATGTCAGTATCCTGAGGGCGCTTAACTGGAGAAGGAACTCCTTCAAACCAGCGGACCGGACGAAGACACACGAATAGGTCAAGTTCCTGGCGAAGCGCAACGTTCAGGGAGCGGATGCCGCCGCCGATTGGTGTTGTTAACGGTCCTTTGATTGCAATAAGATATTCATTGATCACATCAAGTGTTTCAGAAGGAAGCCACTCACCAGTCTGGTTAAAAGCTTTTTCTCCTGCTAATACTTCTTTCCAGACAAGCTTGCGCTCACCTTTATATGCTTTTTCAACAGAAGCATCCAATACACGGGAAGCTGCTGCCCAAATATCAGGGCCTGTTCCGTCTCCTTCGATAAAAGGGACGATTGGATTATTTGGTACGTTTAATACACCATTAGTTACTGTGATTTTTTCACCTTGCATTGTTATACCCTCCATTTTGAAAAGTGTGCGAGCATCAGCCTTTTTATTTATATAGTCTGCGGCACGATGCTGCATCAGTATATCAGAATCAAAGGTTAGAAGGCATTTGCCCCTAACCTTTTCCCTGCTCTCTCTATTACAGCAATTTTTTGATAAAAAGTAAAATGCTGAGTAATAATTTTAGTTCTATTAATCTGCTTTTTCTGCTTTTTAAAGGCCTCTTTGCTCTACTGGCACATATTTTTGCATTCCAGGGCCAGTATAGTCAGCACGTGGGCGGATCAGACGATTATTCTCATATTGTTCAAGAATATGAGCCAGCCATCCGGATACGCGGCTTACAGCGAAAATCGGCGTGAACAGGTCGTGGTCGATTCCCAGGCTGTGGTATACAGATGCAGAATAGAAGTCGACATTTGGCGGAAGTTTTTTCTCCCCGGTAACAATCGATTCAATTTGCGTGGACATTTCGTACCAGTGTGGTTCCCCGGTAAGTTCTGTAAGCTTTTTGGACATTTCTCTTAAATGCTTGGCACGAGGGTCGCCCTGACGGTATACACGATGCCCAAAGCCCATGATTTTCTCTTTCTTTTCAAGCTTTTCACGGATATAAGGCTCCACGTTTTCAAGAGTGCTGATTTCAGTAAGCATTTTCATTACCGCTTCATTGGCACCGCCATGCAGCGGCCCTTTTAAAGCGCCAATTGCAGCTGTAACTCCGGAATAAATATCTGACAATGTGGCTACACATACACGTGCAGTAAAAGTGGAAGCATTTAGTTCATGGTCAGCATGAAGAACCAGTGCTTTATTAAATGCTTCAATCGCGATTGGTTCAGGCTCTTTGCCTGTAAGCATGTATAGGAAGTTGGCTGCAAATCCAAGATCTGTTCTAGGAGCAATTGGCTCAAGGCCTTTTCTTACTCTAGCAAAAGCCGTTACGATAGCGGGCATTTTAGCTTGAAGGCGGATTGCTTTTTTATAATTTGCTTCTTCATCCATCTGGTCTGCTTCTTCATCATAAAGACCTAATAAAGACACTGCAGAACGAAGGGCAGCCATTGGATGCACTTTGTCAATTGGATATGTTTTAAAATGGTTCAGAACTTCCTCTGGAAGAGAGTAGTTTGCTGCAAGCTGACTCTTTAACTCATCCAGCTGGGATTGAGTAGGAAGCTTTCTGTGCCATAAAAGATAAATAACCTCTTCAAAGCTTGCATTTTCAGCTAAATCATCAATATTGTAGCCTGCATAGGTTAATGTATCGTCTATGATGGAGCTGATAGACGAAGTAGTAGCTACTACCCCTTCAAGACCGCGGGTTACTGTCATACCGAATCTCTCCTTTACATAATAAAATTTCCCCATACCCATTTTTGTCTGTACATTAAACATAAGTAAGCCGGACCTGATTTTTCATTTTTCAGAAAAGCTTCCTTGTCATGTCCACATTCTGTTTTATCTTTATTATGAACACTTTATAGGGCTGCAGGACAGCCATTGCAAAGCCGGCTGTATTAGCCGATCTACAGACCAAAACCATGAAAGGTGAAACTTCCATTTAATGAAAGGGCACTCCCCGATATACGGAAGAAATAAACTTTCTTTTGGCATGCATTCCATCGAGCGGTTGCTCGGTACTCTTTAAAAAAAAGAAAATGCTTACATTTTGTCTGAATAGAAAAAAATAAAATATATTAATAACATTTTAATAGAGCTTAACTGAATATAATAGGTACCGTGAAATAGGTTACGCTTACAAGTCCTATTATAAACAATTATCTGACTTTTGTGAATGAAAAGCACTTAAAATGTTAAAAAATATTATTTTTCAAAAAAAGTTTATTTACATTATTGCCCAAGGGCAATAAGAAAAGCGGAAGCGCCTTGCCCATCCCCGACACCTCGAGGGGAAAGGC
Organism: Cytobacillus sp.; assembly: GCF_964223445.1. NCBI lineage: Bacteria > Bacillati > Bacillota > Bacilli > Caryophanales > Bacillaceae > Cytobacillus > Cytobacillus sp. The sequence goes on along the minus strand of NZ_CAXQGS010000027.1, from coordinate 4,504 downwards.
TGCTTGCGCTAGACAGACATCAAAGTTCAAAGTTTTCTTTCTTCTTTTCAAAAAATCTATCATGGGCACTTTAATCATTCATTTAAAGAGTTCAAAGATTTTCATTGCCATATACGCAATTCCTGCCCCTATCAGAGGACCGACGGCAACACCTTTAAAAAGGGAAACAGCAAGAATGGTCCCAAGAACAAGAGCAGTTGTTATATGAGGGTCTTCAGCCAGCAGAACAATGCCGCCTTTAGCCAGCAGCGCAACTGCAATCCCTGAGACAAGGGCAACCCATGCATAAGGGGACCTGAATGCTCCGCCTAAATCCCGGAAGCCGATTTCACCGCTTGCTATAGGTGCCAGGACAGCGATTGTAATAATGGTTACACCCCAGTTAATCCCTTTAGACTGCAGGAATGAAAAGGCTTTTGAATCGAGGCCGGCTGCTTTAAGGACAATCAATACAAAGACAGCAATAATCAATGATTGATTTTTTGCTATTACACCTATACCCAGCAAAAGAAACAAAAAAATGAGCGGTTGGGAAAACATTTGCTAATTCACCTGCCAGCTTTCTATATTATCGTAACATAATTTAATTCAATTTAATAATTTATGAGTTCTTTACCGGATTTTAATAAATAGAATAAGTATTACTAGACAATAGCTAATTATTTTTAGCTCCATCAAAAATAATGTATGATATGACTAATAACATTACATAAAAGCTGCAGCTGCAATGACTTAGTCTGTTTTAATTAAATAAGGAGGCTATTACTTGAACCCGGCATATATCTATCGGACCGTAAGATTTTTCTTTGTCATTGGAGTAGTGATCTTAAGTCTCTATGCTTTCGTATATTTATCCAAAGTGACTTACCCTTTCATTATTGGACTGGCAATTGCCTTTCTAATAAATCCCTTTGTCAACATGATGGAAGTTAAATGGAAAATACCCAGGGCTCTTGCAGTTCTCATCGCTCTGATTCTTATCTTTGCCATTTTTGCTGGATTAATCACCTTGCTGGTGGCAGAGATCGTATCTGGTGCGGATTATTTGGCAAAAGTAGTGCCGCAGCACCTCGATACTTTGATTGACTTTATTGAGCAGTTCTTTGCTGGGCAAATCATCCCTCTTTATAACCAGCTTGCAAGTTTATTTAATAATCTTGGCACCGGCCAGCAGGATACCATAATGACGAACATAGAAAATGTCGGGAAGCAATTTGGCTCCACACTGGGAGATTTTATCCAGGCATTTTTCGAGAAAATCCCAAACATCCTTTCCTGGTTTCCCAATGCAGCAACTGTCCTGATTTTCTCGCTGCTGGCCACTTTTTTCATCAGCAAGGATTGGCATAGGCTGTCAGGCCTCTTCAGCCGCATACTGCCCACCCGTGCAAAAAAGAGCGGCAGAACTGTATTTGCCGATCTGCAGAAGGCCTTGTTTGGCTTCGTCAAGGCACAGGCAACCTTAGTATCTATTACGACTGTTATCATACTTGCCGGACTGCTGATATTGCGTGTCGATTATGCAATTACGATTGCACTTGTGACTGGCCTTGTCGATATCATTCCCTATCTTGGCACAGGACTGATTTTTGTGCCATGGATCATCTATGAGGCAATCGGCGGAGAAATGAGCAGGGCAATCGGACTTGGCATTCTTTATATCATCGTATTGGCACAGCGCCAGATAATGGAGCCGAAAATTCTTTCATCAAGCATTGGACTTGATCCTTTGGCTACTCTGATTGCTTTATTTGTCGGTTTTAAACTGATTGGATTTTTGGGCTTAATCGCCGGTCCGGTTACTCTTGTACTCATCACCACTCTTCATAAAGCTGGAGTATTCAGGGATATCTGGATGTTTATAAAAGGCAATGAAGCAGATTAAGTTGAAGAACCTGAATATGGGCATCGCTTTCAATCAGGCTATGTAATGGATTAACTATTTGGCACTTTACATAACCATAAGGCGTGAAAATACCAGAAAATATAGATGATAATAAAATAAACAAGCCGCTCCCATTTATAGGAGCGGCTTTATATATAGCTGTTTTCACCTGATTATCGTGATCGTTCCCTTGTTCATCCATTTTTTCAGACCTATATACAGGATGTTTTTAAATACTTTTCTTGCAGAAGGAAGAAGCAATGTAAAGCCTAATGCATCTGTAATAAATCCGGGTGCAAGAAGCAAGGTGCCTCCAATAAGAATGCAGGCCCCATCAAGAATGGCATCCCCAGGCATTTGCCCGCAGCGAAGCTGATCCTGTATTTTTCTTATTGTTTCAATGCCCTGTTTTTTAGCCAGATAAGCACCGAGAACGCCTGTAAACAAGATAATCGCAATAGTAGGCCATAGCCCAATTGTGTTCCCTGATAGAAGTAAAACACCAATTTCAGCAGCAGGGACGATTATCATCAGCAAGAGAATGTAGCGCATCAAGCCACCTCTATTTTGTATAAGACTTACTTTTATTATACCAAACATGGAACTGAGAATATAACAATTTGTCTAATCCCAGGAATCAAAAAAGGAAGGAGAACCCCTTCCTTTTTTAGTCTAATTACAGTACGCTTGCATGGCCGTTATAAATGACGCCGCGCTGCGAATCGACTGTTACTTCCTGTCCATCTTTGAGAAGGGTTGTTGCTTGTTCAACCCCTACAATGACAGGTATGCCAATATTAAGGCCTACAACAGCCGCATGGCTTGTAAGCCCGCCTTCTTCTGTAATAAGTGCACTGCATTTTTCAATAGCAGGCACCATTTCACGGTCAGAACCGATGGTAACCAGAATAGACCCTTCTGTTACTTTTGCCAATGCTTCCTCTGCATTTCTAGCCACAACGACTTTTCCAAAGGCTGATTTGCGCCCGATTCCTTGCGCCTTAGCCAGGATATCCCCCACCACATGAATTTTCATTAAATTGGTGGTGCCAGCTTCACCAACAGGTACTCCAGCTGTAATAACAACTAAATCTCCTGATGCAACAATGCCGCTGTTCACACTTTCCTCAACTGCAATATCAAGCATATCGTCTGTAGTAGACGCTTTTTGGCCAATTTGAGGATAAACACCCCATGTTAAAGATAAACGGCGTGAAACATAGTCATTTGATGTAACAGCAACAATAGGAGCTTTTGGACGGTACTTTGAGATCATTCTTGCTGTATGGCCACTCTCAGTTGGTGTAATAATTGCGTTAACATCAAGGTTTAGAGCTGTATGTGCCACGGATTGTCCAATCGCATCAGTAATGTTATGTTCATTATCTTTGCTTCGGTTTGATAGGATTTCTTTATGATCTAATGCAGATTCTGCTCTTGACGCGATGTTGTGCATCGTCTGCACAGCCTCGACAGGATAAGAGCCTGCAGCCGTTTCGCCTGATAACATGATAGCATCAGTACCATCGAAAATGGCATTTGCCACATCACTCGCTTCTGCGCGTGTTGGGCGGGGGTTGCGCTGCATAGAATCCAGCATTTGTGTTGCAGTAATAACAGGTTTACCCTGTGCATTGCACTTTTTAATTAATTTTTTTTGCACGAGCGGAACTTCTTCTGCTGGAATTTCAACACCAAGGTCTCCGCGCGCTACCATTAGACCGTCGGAAATTTCAAGAATTTCATCAATATTATCCACACCTTCCTGATTTTCAATCTTAGGAATGATGTTGATATAAGAGGCATTGTGCTCTTCAAGCAGCTGTCTGATTTCCAAAACATCAGACGCTCTGCGGACAAAAGAAGCAGCGATGAAATCGACGCCCTGTTCGATTCCGAAGATGATGTCCTGAGCATCTTTCTCCGTTATGCCAGGAAGATTCACGGATACCCCCGGAACGTTGACGCCTTTTTTATTTTTAAGTGTTCCGCTATTTAAGATTTTTGTGTGAATTTCACTGTTGGCTTTATCGATTTTTGTCACTTCAAGACCAATTAAACCGTCGTCAAGCAGAATTTTGCTTCCTGTGTGCACATCTTCAATAAGCCCTGCATATGTAACGGAAAACTTATCTGCTGTTCCTTCAACCTCGTTCATGGAGATAATAATGTTTTCCCCGGCTCTCAGTTCAATCGCACCATCCTGCATATTGTTTGTGCGGATTTCCGGTCCTTTGGTATCCAAAAGAATCGCTACTGTTTTGCCGGTCTTTTCTGAAGCCACACGGATATTCTGAATTCGCTGTCCATGCTCCTGAAAATCACCATGGGAGAAATTTAAACGGGCAACATTCATCCCTGCTTCAATAAGCTGTGTTAACTTTTCAACACTTTCACTGGCAGGTCCAATAGTACAAACGATTTTCGTTTTACGCATAATAATTTACCTCCTGATTTGATGCAGCTTGAATACAAGAAAAACTTAAGCGCCTTGCCCACCCCCGACAAGCACAAGTCGAGCCTCTCGGAAAGGCGTTCTTTGCCTTTTTGGGAGGATCGCCCGAAGTGTGGAGGCGACTGCCCAGGGACGACAGGCATAATACGGTTCCTGTAAGAAGG
>NZ_CAXQGS010000026.1:0-49481 GCF_964223445.1 Cytobacillus sp. | reverse complement strand
TCTTTCCCTACACGACGCTCTTCCGATCTGCCATGTCCTTTGTTTTAAGATAAGAACTAACTCCGACTGCCGCTATCGATAGCAGCAGCAGGGTAAAAAACAGTGCCAATAATCTTTTGCCCAGGTTCAGCTTATGGCTGAAGGCTGCCGCAAAGTTGTCCAGCCGCTTCTGCATTTCTCCAAAACCCCCAAAGTATCATACTAATGACCTATAAGGAAATTATACAGACCAAATGTAAATTGTATGTAAAGATTGGATGAAAAGTAACGATTTGTAAATTTACAAATGAACGTAAAGTAGGCTGCTTTAATATATTGGTTAAATCGAGGCTTTATTTTACAAGAACGGGGGAAGAACATGACCAATTTTCAATACTTTACGGGAACCGTTACGCAGATCTCTGACTTTAACGGAGACGGCTGCCATAAAATCATTTCTGGTGACAATGGAATGGGGGGAACTGCCAATTTCATCGTATCTCCTTCCACTTACGTTTTAGATCAAACCATGCTGTCTGCGGGGGACATCATTACTGGATATTATGACGGCAATGCTCCTGTTCCGCTGATATATCCTCCTCAATACCGTGCGCTTGTGGTCGTAAAACATACTTCTCATCAAAATGTGAAAACAGACTATTTTAATAGCCAGCTAGTCAGCAGTGATGGCCAGCTGCAAATAAACGTCTCACCGTATACCCAGATGGTGCTGACAAACGGGCAGGCTTTTACCGGCAGCCCCGCAAACAGAGACTTAGTTGTCATCTATGGTCCTTCTACCAAAAGCATCCCTGCCCAGACTACACCTTATAAAATCGTTGTTTTGTGTTTATCTGATCACAGGTAGCCATTTTTGTGAAGGGACCAAGGAAAAAGCCCCCATCTTATCGTGATTGGGGGCTGATTATTTTTCGGATAAGAGCAGATCAATTTCTATTTCTGGGCTGGTTGTCCGAAGCTGCCTCGGGTTCGGACTCCATCCTTTCTTTTCTCGCGCTATCTGTCCGAAGCATCTCTCAGACTCCAATTGGAATACTCCTAGACATGATTTATGTGGTTACAGGATTTTCAGTTCATCCGAATTGCATACAATGACTTTTACTCATCATCCACTTCGCCGTCGCCAATTTCATCCTCTTCTTCTACATCTTCAACCTGTTCGTCCTCCTCAGGCTTTTCATCGTTTCCACAGCCCGTTAGCGTTACGAAATATAGAGATAGAAAAAGCATCAATATGAATTTTTTCATTTAAATAACCTCCTTTCGCTTAGTTTTTCAAAAAGGCAAACTTTCTATGTGCTGTTAATAATATACAGATACTCCTTGCTTTTGAATAATTGCAGCTGGATAGGAAAACACTTTTAAAAAGGCAAAATATGCAGGATTCCTTTTTAAGCAGATTAAAGGATGTGCCATAGATGGATTTTTTACAGAGTCAGCACTCACTTTCTGCCATAGAGTGGGGACTCAGGGCTGTCATCGCTTATTTCTTCTTAGTCATTGTCGCCAAAGTGCTGGGACAGCGTGCCATTTCACAATTAAGACTCCTGGATTTAGTAATGGCTTTAGTCATAGGCAATATCATTGCTCATCCTTTATCAGATGAGGAGCTAGGACTAAAAGGTTCAATTGTTACAACCATTGTACTCGTGGTTCTTTACCTGATCAGTTTATTCAGTATTCTGAAATGGCCAGCGGTTAGAAGACTGGTGAACAGCAAGCCCATCCTCCTAGTGCAGAATGGTGAAATCATATACAAAGGCCTAAACAAGGCAAGGATCTCCATTGATGTGCTGCTGGAGGAATTACGCGAGAAAAAAGTAGACGATGTAAAAAAGGTGGCGCTAGCTCTATGGGAAGCCAACGGGAGCATTTCTTTCTTCTTAGACCCCAAATATGAGCCCATTACACCTGATTTCCTCCAAAGGAATGCTGAACCATTCGATATGCCCAGAACCATCATTAAGGAAGGCAAAGTGGATAAAAAAGTGCTGCAAACTATACAAAAGGATGAAAACTGGTTAATCGCCCATTTAGAACGTTTCTATCAGACAGAAATAAATAACGTTCTGTTAGCTACCATGGACAGCAAGGGGACCTTGAAGGTATTTTTATATCATTAATTTGGGCACTGCCAAAGACATGTCTCTCTTTTATGGAATAGGCCTGTTGATTGCCATTAAGGAAAAATGGCTCGAACAGCCGCCACAGGCAGCGGGGAGACGGATATAAGATTTTTCACCATTCTGTCACAACTTTCCCCAACCCCCCTGTCTTTTACCCCCCTTTCATTTCGATTATCAGAGATGAAAGGGCGGTGCAGCGATATGAATCTTAAATCAGGCAGTGTGGACCAGTTGTTGAAAATAACAAAGCGGGAGGTGAAAGGAATGAGGCCGGATTCTTTGGAACCCGGCCTTTTTTATAGCTTGTAAAATAGAAAGGAGCATACAGGATGGAACAGATGGTCACCTTGATCAGCGAACTCGGCTTCCCGATTGTGGTCACGCTTTTTTTACTGAACCGGATCGAAGCCAAGCTTGATGTGGTCGTGTCCTCAATCCAAGGATTGCCGGATCGGCTGAAAGAATAGAAAAGCGGAAGGCGCCTTGCCCATTCCCGACAAGCATAAGTCGAGCCCTGCAAGAAGGTGTTCTTCCCTTCTGGAGGGAATGGCTTACGTCTCGAGTCCCTAGGAGCCGCAGCAAGACAAGCTTGTGACCTCGAGGGGCAGGCGCTGGAGAGCTAGACAGTTATCTAATTCCAAATGCTAATACTTATTTGAATATCTGGGACTCCACTAGCTGCTGGGGAGTCCTATTTTTTTGCAACCGGAATCCAGATTTCACTGTGAAATACCGGGGAAGTGGTATCTTTACTTTCATTCCAGAGTATTTCCGGCCCTTCTATTTGCTGATAGGAAGAGGAAGGAAACCATTCCGAGTAGATGCGTCCCCAGATATTCTGAAGCGTTTCAGGGAATGGCCCCACGGCTTCAAAAACTGCCCATGAACATGCTTCAACCTCAAGGGACGCCATACCCTCTGGACATTCCTTCGTGGTAGCTGCCCCTATATAATGATCAAGCTCCCCCTTTTCTTCCATTCTTCCTTCAGAAAAATTTGCTGATGCACTAATCAGACCCAGGGGAACTGTATTCGATACACTTTTAAGTTTAATAATCATATGTTCATCTAAGCTCTTCCACATGGCTGCAATTTCCGGGTTCACTCCGTTAAAAATGATCGGCACCCGCTTCTTTAAGCCCACAATTCGAAATGCCTTTTTTTCCTCAATTCGATAATTCATTTCATTTCCTCCCTTAATAGATAAATGGAAGGTCATCGGCGGATAAGCCTTTAGTGCGTGGCCATTGCTCCTTGCTTCTGATGGAGTGATGCCATGAAGCTGCTGGAATGCCCTCGTAAATGAATCAGGTGAGCTATACCCATATTTGAACGCTACATCAATGACCCTGGCATTCTTATCCTTCAAATCAAAGGCAGCTAATGACAGCCGTCTCCTGCGGATATACTCCGAAAGAGTTACACCTGCAAGAAAGGAAAACATTCGTTTGAAATGGTATTCCGAGCAATACGAAATCTTTGCCACTTCTTTGAAGTCTATCTCACTCGTCAGATGTTCTTCAATATACTTCATTGCCCGATTCATATTTTGCAGCAAATCCATTTGGATGACCTCCTCTTATCTACAGAATAGCAGGAGCTGCAGGGTGCGGCCCGACAATCCATGCACAAGAATGCAGGGTTACGTTACTCACTTTTATATTTCTTTTTTAATGTGTCAGAGAAAATGGCACCGCGAAGCATTAAGAATAAAGGACCGAAATTCCAGAAAAACGACCCACGAAGAGGGATCTCTAGTTCAGTAAAATGATTAAGTCCTAAAATGCTTAGTTTAATGATTAGCATAGCGGATCCTATCAGAAATAAACAATCAAAAAATACTTTCAATCTTGGATAAGCTAATTGTCTGCTGTCCTTAATCACTTTCTCCGTCAATTCCTCATCACTCCTTAATAATTCATCAATCGTAACCTCAAACAGATCACTTAGTTTAATAATAATTTCTATGCTGGGATAGTTCTGTCCATTTTCCCATTTGGAAACAGACTGGCGGCTCACAAACAGCTTTTCAGCCAGTTCCTCCTGTGACCATCCTTTCTCTTTCCTCTCCTTTTTAAGCTTCTCGGCAAAAACCATATTCACAATCACCTTTCTGCAAATCGATACTCCCATTATGGTGAATTTTTTGGCCAAAAGTAAAGATAGGATTGGTTGCAGGGGCCGCACGCATAGGTTGCAGAGCTCTACCACTGGTTTTTCAGCATATAAAAAAGAACCTTTAACCCGCATTTAGGGTCAAAGGCTCCATCTGGTAAAGATCAGGTATAGGCAAGCTCTTTTTGATTTTCCGCTTCGCTCAATCCCAGCACCTGCGCTGTTGATTCATGAATCTCACGGAACAGCTCAGGGTTTTCCGACAATGACATGCCGTAGGACGGAATCATTTTCTTGATTTTAAAATGCCACTCTTCCATATACTGCGGGAAGCATTTTTGCAATACTTCAAGCATGACGTTTACGGCAGTTGAAGCACCCGGAGAAGCTCCGAGCAAAGCAGCAACTGAGCCATCTGAGGCACTGACTACCTCAGTACCGAATTGCAGGGTTCCTTTTCCGGCAGGCGTATCCTTGATTACCTGCACACGCTGGCCTGCGACCACGACACTCCAGTCATCACTCTGTGCGTTAGGAATAAACTCGCGCAATTCTTCAACACGCTGTTCATGGGATAACATGACCTGCTGAATCAGGTATTTTGTCAGCCCCATTTCTTTTGCACCAGCTGCCAGCATGGTGATGACATTATTCGGTTTAACGGACTTGATCAGGTCCATATTGGAACCTGTCTTTAAGAACTTTGGCGAGAAGCCGGCAAATGGTCCGAACAGCAGGGATTTCTTGTTATCAATAAACCTTGTATCCAGGTGCGGCACGGACATTGGAGGTGCGCCTACCTTCGCTTTTCCGTACACTTTTGCATGATGCTTCTCGACAATTTCCGGTTTGTTGCAGACAAGGAACAGTCCGCTTACCGGGAATCCGCCAATATGCTTAGATTCAGGTATGCCCGTCTTCTGCAGCAGATGCAGGCTTCCGCCGCCGCCGCCGATAAAGACAAACTTCGCCTGATGGTTTTCGGTTTTACCGCTTTCCATATTTCGAACTTTTACATTCCATGAGCCATCGCCAGCACGCTGCAAATCCTCAACGCTGTGCTGATAATGAACATTGACATTTTTACTCTTTAGATGGCCAAACAGTATGCGAGTTAACGCACCGAAGTTGACATCCGTTCCAGAGTCGATTTTAGTAGCTGCGATTGGTTCGTCCGAAGTGCGGCCATCCATCATCACCGGAATCCATTCCTTCAGCTTTTCAGGGTCATCGGAAAATTCCATGCCCTGAAATAGCGGATTAGCTGACAGCGCTTCCAAACGTTTTTTCAAAAACGATACATTTTCTTCCCCTTGAACAAAACTCATATGAGGGATTGGCATAATAAAGTCCTGCGGATTGCGAATCAGGTTGTTTTCTACAAGATAAGCCCAAAACTGTCTGGAAAGCTGAAATTGTTCATTTACATTAATCGCTTTAGTGATATCTATTGATCCATCGGATTTTTCAGATGTATAGTTAAGCTCGCACAATGCAGCATGTCCCGTCCCTGCATTATTCCATTCGTTAGAGCTTTCTTCTCCTGCGCTTTCGAGCTTTTCAAACACTTTGATTTCCCATTCAGGTGCTAACTCTTTCAGTAAAGACCCCAAAGTCGCGCTCATGATTCCGGCACCAATTAAGATAACGTCTGTTTTGTTCTGTACGCTGCTCATTTTAAACCTTCCTTATCCCAGATATTTGCCAAAAACTGCAGGCGCTCTGCTCAGGTGTCACCACTAGAAAGGCATCACCCAAGGACACACCTTTTCCGTCACACAAAATACACATTCTATTCTATTATAATGATTGATAGGGTAAGATAGCTAGTATTATCTGATAATTATATACTATTTTAGACAAATTAGAAAGCGGCGCGGAGATTTTCGGAACCAAAACAGCAGACAAATCGGTTCCAGTATTGGAAGGTTTGTCTGCTGTTTGGTAAAATTATGTCTTTTTAAGAATTTCCTGCACTTCATCCAGGCAGGGAAGACCGCTCATAGCGCCTTTCCTGGTGACGGCCAGGCCTCCTGACACATTTGCGAAGCGAATCATGGTGGCCATCTCGTCATGCGAATGCTCTAAAGCTTTAGAAGATTCATGTATGCGATAAAGGAGCCCGGAAACTCACATTTATAACAGAAGATGCAGCCGTCACTGACCAATGTAACGATAGTCAGCTGATTTTCAGAAAGCCGGGATATTCCTTCTTCGATATCACTGCATCCCGTTAAAAGGTGAGTTCCTCCTCAGAAAATTTTTCAATATCGGCGAAGGGGAGGGTCTCCATAACTTCTGCTTTTGCCCTTTCCTCGGAATCCCACAATCCCCCGTGTTTGTCTATTTCTAGTGTTCTGTCTGACGTGCTGGATGTATAATTATGTCTATAAATAAATTTTTTTAGGAGGCTGCTTCAATGGGTGCATGGGGACCTGAGCTATGGGAAGATGATTTGTCCTGCGACATTCAGGATGAATGGAATGATCTGCTGGATGAAGGCTGCAGTCCAAGGAAAGCGACAAAAATCATACTTGAATCATGGTTAGAGGAATTTCAGGATTATGAAGATGAAAAGGATGCCCAGGCAGACCTATCAATTCTTTATATTTCACTGGCTGCTCTGCAATTAAGGCACCGGGCACTGCAAAGCAAAATCAAAAAGAAAGCCCTGGAATACCTCGAAAAAGGCGGGGACCTTCACCTCTGGAAAGAAGGTGATAAACAGGACTATGAGGAAAGAAGAAAAGTATTGGATGAATTTAAATTGAAATTGTCTGGAGTTAAGGCTAGGTTGTTTTAGAAGGAATTGTATTTTGATAAAATTAACTTAGAGGTTAAGGAAGGAAGTGCATAATGTTACTTAAAAGAAGATCCGTACCGGATGAATTAATGTCTATGAGATTTTTAAACATCCGAATGGAGTTTACTGAAAAGGAAAGGTTTCACTACTCCAACCTTGAAAAGGACTATGAAGGAGAGGTGAAATTTGACCTTCTGGCAGAAAGCCTGGAAGAAGAGAGGTTAATTATTAATGACCTGCTCTTGGAAGTAAATAATTCATTTTTTCAAATCGATGCCTTGATCATTTCACAAGGTATGATTCATCTTTTAGATATAAAAAATTACCAGGGAGATGTTACCTGGAATCGGACAAACTTTTTAGCATGAATACCGGACGGGAGTATAAAAACCCTGTGTACCAATTAAAAAGAAGTGCCACCCTATTCCGTCAGCTGCTCCAAACCCTCAAGCAAAACTATCCTGTTGAAGCCTCCGTTATCTTTATTAATCGTGAATTCACCTTATATCAAGCCCCTTTGGACGAGCCCATTATTCTGCCAACCCAGGTAAACCGCTTTTTGAATGATTTAAATAAATTTCCATCCAAACTGAATGATGGGCACAGGAAACTAGCACAAAACCTGCTTTTCCTACACCAAACGAAAAATCCATTTACTTCGGTGCCCGAATATCAATACGACAAGCTGCTAAAAGGAATGTATTGTGAAGCCTGTAAATCCATGCTCCTATCCGTAAAGAATAATAACTTTGTATGTGGAAAGTGCGGTGGGCATGAAAAAATTGAACGAGCTATTCTGCGTAGTGTTAGTGAATTTATGGTGCTTTTTCCCGAACGGAAGATTACTACCCAAAGCATTTATGAGTGGTGCAGCGCAGATTTAAGCAAGAAGACTTTTTGCAGAGTTTTAAAGAAAAACTATAAAGCATTGGGAACTACAAGGGATACTTATTATGTTTGAATGATTCATTGATTATTTATGGATTAAGAATTGGATTCGGACTCCTTCCTTCGGTTTTCGACCATTCCTGTCCGAATGAGAACCGGATTCGGACTCCTTCCCTCGGATTTCTGCTGTTCCTGTCCGAATGGGAACCGGATTCGGACTCCTTCTCTCGAATTTCGGCTGTTCCTGTCCAAATAAGCAAAAAAACCCCCAACAGTATTGGGGGTGAAGGAAGACATCAGTCCCTCTCCAGCAGCGCAGCGCCTGCGATGCCAGGATCGGTCATTTCATATGGATCGAGGATTAAATCCAGTTCTTCTTCAGTCAGCACATCATATTTCAGGCATAGTTCCCTGATTGGAGAGCCTGTTAAAATGGCTTCTCTCGCAATTCTTGATACAACTTCATACCCAAGGTGAGGGTTAACCGCGGTGATGATGCCCACACTTTTCTCAACGTATTCCTTTAATCTTTCTTCGTTGGCTTCGATTCCTTTTACACAATGCTCTGTAAACGTATTGAATGCATTGTTCATAATGCTGATCGATTGCAGAAGATTAAAGATCAGAACTGGCTCCATGACGTTCAGTTCAAGCTGTCCTGCTTCTGAAGCAAGTGAGATCGTATGGTCGTTCCCGATGACCTGGAATGCCACCTGATTAATAAGCTCCGGCAGAACAGGGTTTACTTTTCCAGGCATGATGGAAGAGCCCGGCTGTCTTGCTGGAAGTGAAATTTCCGCTAGGCCTGCTCTTGGGCCAGAAGCCATTAAGCGCAAATCATTCGCTATTTTGGACATATTGATCATACAGATTTTCAATGCTCCTGAGACTTCTGTATAAGAATCCGTATTCTGAGTGGCATCTACAAGATGCTCTGCCCCTGTAAATGGCAGGCCGCTGATGTCGGCAATATGCTTCACCACTAAGTCAATGTATTTAGGGATGGCATTCAGTCCGGTTCCGACTGCCGTTGCCCCCATGTTCAATTCATATAAGTGCTGTTTGGATTGCTGAATGCGCTTTATGTCTCGCGCTATGACACGGCTGTAAGCTTCAAATTCCTGGCCAAGCCTGATTGGCACGGCATCCTGGAGATGAGTCCGTCCCATTTTAATCACGTGGCTGAATTCCTTTGATTTTTCAAGGAAAACGGAGTGCATATGTTCCATTGTCGCGATTAATTGATCCATCAGATTTAAAACCGAGATATGCATTGCTGTCGGGAAGGCATCATTCGTCGATTGTGACATATTGACATGAGTATTAGGGCTGCAATGTGAATAATCACCTTTTTCAAAGCCCATGATTTCAATTGCACGGTTTGCAAGGATTTCATTAATATTCATATTAATAGACGTCCCGGCACCGCCCTGAATTGGGTCAACAATGACCTGATCATGCCACAGTCCTTCAATCATTTCATCCGCTGCCTGTACGATAGGGTCTCCAATACCTGAATAAAGGCGCTTAACCTCCATATTTGCCAAGGCCGCTGCCTTTTTCACTATTGCCATTGCCTTGATTAACTCCGGATGGATCCGGTAGCCTGTAATCGGAAAGTTCTCAACCGCACGAAGCGTCTGAACGCCATAATAGGCTCCAGCCGGAACTTCCTTAGAACCTAGAAAGTCTTTTTCAATTCTGAAGCTGTTCTTTGCTGCTAGCATATACTTCTTCTCCTTTATATAAACCTTTCAGATATATATAGGTTTTGTAATACTAATCCTTCGTATCCACTATAATCCGGATGGAGGGAATAAGCAATGGTTATGGAACAATAATAAATTGCCTTTTTGGATTGCTGATTTCACCCTTTAACTGCACTTTGCCAACTTTCTTATGCAATTGACATAACCTTAAATACGACCTAATATTTAAATTGCCTTTTAAACCGGAAATAGCTGCTTTCGTGATCTTATAATAAATTTGTCTATTCCCTAAGAAAGCTTTATTCAGATGAGCGTATTCTATTGATTAAGAAGCTCATTGTTTAATTTATCCGAAACCGAACCTTAGAGATAAACCAATCAATTCAAATATTTAATCAAGCTAGCGTGTTTATTAAAGACAAAGGAGAAAATCAGCATGTCTGATCAATCAAGTATTAAAACAGCTGGACCAAAAAAACGTGCTGTTTCACTGGATCTAGCCAGAGGCACAATGCTTCTGCTGATTGCACTGGCACATGCCCCGCTCTATTTGTACACCTCCGAACCCGGGGTTATGCAAAGAGTAGAGGCTATCACCTTCCTTGATCAAATAGTTAACTTTTTTGGCCAATTCTTTATTGATAACAGAGCAAGAGCGATGTTTGCCGTATTATTCGGGTACGGGCTTTCTCTGGCATTTGAAAGTCGAGCCTCTAAAGGAATAAGAGAAAAAGAAGCCATAATGACGATAAGAAGGCGTTCCTGGTATTTGATTCTATTTGGGGTTGTTTTGGCGGTCATCATCGGAGGACAGGACATTCTTATGGCCTACGGTTTAGCCGGGCTGCTTGTGAGCCGGCTTTTAACAAGCGGAACCAAAACACTGATACGAGCCTTTATTTTTATCACTTTATTCTATATCATTTTTCTTCCGATAGCATGGGGGTTCAATATGCTGGAAGTCGGAGGTTATGGTTTCCCGCCGGAAGTTTCAGCAGCTGACACCTACCTTCACACAGCTTTTATAAGTCTAGTTACTTTTCCTTCCATCCCTATTCTCATACATTTAATGTTCCCGGTTCTTCCCTCCGTTCTGCTCGGCATGTGGATTTCCAGAAACCGGTTATTAATCAAACCGGAGAAGCAGTTAAAAACGATTTATTCCATTACCTTTATAGGATTGACCGTCTCATTGTTGGGAGCACTGCCTTTATCCCTTTTGGGAACCATATGGCACCCGGATTTATTTACAGCCGGGTTTATAAATGGACTGCACATTTTAACCGGAATTGCAGGCGGTTTGGCTTATGCTGCAATTTTCGGGATCATTGGAGCAAAGATGAAAGAGCCTGGAGGTTTTATCCTCTCCTTAACAGCCCTAGGTAAACGGTCGCTAACCTTCTATGTTTGGAATGAGACGCTTCTCGTTCTCTTCTTCTCACCAGTAGCACTTGATTTAGGAGGGCGTGTAAGCAACGGGACTGCCGCAATGATTGCTGTTGGGATTTGGGGGCTTTCAGTCCTCTTAGCCATGATTTTGGAAAAAATGAACCTGAATGGGCCATTGGAAGTATTGTTGAGGAGATTGGTATATAAAAATAAATAAATCAAAAGACGGCCAAGTAATTATAAAGTACTTGGCTGTCTTAGTTTATCTTAAGGGCGCTTACCTTGGCATGCTCACACCTAAAATCTAAAAGGATGTTTTATAGCAAAAAATTACATGCCCGTCCCATTAATGGGTAACCTACTAATTATTGCAATAAAAAAAGGTAAGAAGGAATAAACATGGACACTTATCTGCGAAGACCTCTTTCCAGAATTAATACATTTGGTATTACACATTTGAGATACCAGAACCCCTATATGGTTGCTTGGTGGTCTGCAGTTTTTCCGGGATTTGGACACTATTTGCTTAATCAGTATTTAAGGGCTACTTTATTAACCCTTTCTGAAGTAATCATAAATACTTTAGCTCATATTAATGAAGCAATGATGTATTCCTTTTGCGGAGAATTTGAGCTTGCAAAGGCAGTACTGGAACCCAAATGGGCATTCGGATATCTTTTAATATATTTAATTGCTATGGGAGATAGTTTTCGGTCAGCCTTGTTCCATAATAAGCTTTATGTTCTAACATGCATGGAGAATAAACCGATTCCCAGCATCAATATTACTGCGTCTGAAATTCAATATCTTGAAAGGAAAAACCCTGTCATGGGGGCCGTTTACTCTTTTTTCTTTCCTGGACTGGGGCAATTATACAACCACCGGTTTGGACTTGCTTTTTATGCGATGTTTTGGTGGTGGATATATCTCATGTTGTCCAGCATGCATGAATCTATATTTAGTCTATTGCACGGGCACCTTGGCCAGTCTATTTCCATGCTGCATCCACACTGGCTGTTATTTATGCCATCCGTTATGGGCGGCTCCATCTATCATTCATACATCACAACCATTGGACACAATCACCTTTTTGAGATGGCGCAGCGCCAGCTTCTTTCCATGCGTTATCAGAATGCTAAACTTAGAATTTTCCCCTAAGCAGGTGCTTGACAATGTTAATATTTGGCATATTTGAACAATCAATTGAATTAGAGCAGGCATTAGCTGAGTTAGAGGACACCTCCATTTTAAGAGAGCATATCCTTGTTGTTTTCATGGATAAAAGCCACAGGAAACAACATTACAGCCCGCTTAGGCCACATGCTTTTGAGGTAGGTATTTCATTTGCCACTGGAGCAGCAGCTATTGGAGCGAGCATGGGATTCGCTCTGACTTATGGGCCTATTATCTGGGGGCTAATTGGTGCAGTTATTGGTTTTGCCATAGGTGTTGGGTCATACTTTTTATATAAAAAACTGAAAAACCAACCCAGTCAAAAAAGAAATAATCATGAGGTTACAGTTGTTATACAGTGCCAGGAAGAACAGACTAGACTTGTTAGTGATTTATTATGGAAATACCAGGCACTTTCAGTGGGATATGCCAAAAATCCATCCTGAAAATCTGACTCAATTGAAATTAATATTTAAGACTAGATTCTCGATTTTTGCAATCGAAGAGAGTTAAGAACGACCGAAACCGAGCTAAAAGCCATAACAGCCCCTGCCAGCCAGGGAGCTAAGATTCCGAATATCGCAAAAGGTATGCTGATAATATTATATAGAAATGCCCATACAAAGTTTTGTTTAATATTGGACATCGTAGCTTTACTGATCTTAATGGCTTCCGCTACCTTACTCAAATCGCCTTTTATCAAAGTAATATCCCCAGATTCAATCGCAATATCGGAACCGGTGCCAATGGCAATTCCGACATCTGCGACTGTTAGGGCAGGTGCATCATTAATCCCGTCCCCGACCATTACAACGTGTTTTCCTTCCTTCTGCAGGGTTTGAATGATTTCTGCCTTTTGCTGTGGTGTGATATTGGCCTTCACCTTGTCAATTCCGGTCTTTTGGGCAATCGTCATGGCGGTCTCCATATTGTCTCCCGTGACCATTATGACTTCCATTCCCATCCCTTTTAAAGCAGCAACCGCAGATTTTGATGAGTGCTTTACTTCATCAGCTGCAGCAATGATCCCAGCAAACACATGATTGATTGATACGATCATCACTGTCTTACCTTCTTGTTCAAGTCTTGCAATCTTTCTAGCTGCTCTAGCCGGAATGAAAAGCTTATTCTGAATAAAGTAAGTTGGATTAGAAATCAGCACCTTCTTCCCATTTACAGACCCCTTGATCCCGTACCCCGGAATCGATAGGACTTCACTTGCATTTGAAATAAGGAATACCCTCTTTTTCGATTCTTTTACAATTGCTTTTGCAACAGGGTGCGCCGAAGCACCTTCTACAGCACCTATTATTTCAAAAAACTCCCTTTCACTAAAATATTCAACATATGAGTCCGTTACCTGGGGTTCTCCTTTTGTAATCGTTCCGGTTTTATCCAATAAGATGACGCTGCTTTTCCCTAAAATTTCTAGAAATTTCCCCTCTTTAAAAAGAATGCCTGACTGTGCTGCACGTCCGCTTCCTACCATTACAGAAGTAGGAGTAGCCAGTCCGAGAGCACATGGACACGCGATAATTAATACAGCAATCATCTTCTCCAGAGCTTCGCTTAATTGCCCCGGCTGGATCATCATATACCACAGAATAAACGTAAACACTGAAATAAAAATAATGATCGGGACAAATATACCTGTTATTTTATCTGCTATGTGCTGAATGGGTGCCTTAGAAGATTGTGCTTCCTCCACAATTCGAATGATTTGTGACAGTGCAGTCTCAGATTCTTTTTTGGTAACCTTTATTTTTAATGTTCCGTTATGATTAATGGTTCCTGCATATACATGGTTCCCAATGCCTTTATCAATAGGCAAACTTTCCCCGGTCAGCAAAGACTCGTCAATCATTGAGCTTCCTTCAATAACTTGTCCATCAATTGGAACCTTTTCGCCCGATTTAACAATAACCATATCTCCTGGTGATATTCTATCGACAGGGGATTGACATTCCTTTCCGTTCAAATACAATGTGGCTGTTTTCATTTGTAATTGGTAAAGCTTCTTAATCGCCTGTGTGGTTCTTATTTTCGTTCTTGCTTCAAGTAATTTTCCCAACAAGATGAATGTAATAATAAAGGCACTTGTTTCATAGAACAATACAATCGAATGGGGACGATCTAAGGAGTGTAAGTTAGTGAAAGTTAAGTAATGGCTGTAAAAAAAGGCAGCTGATGTGCTTAGCACCACTAAAACATCCATATTGGCACTTCCGCTTTTCAATGATTTCCAAGCCCTTTCATAAAATTGGAATCCTATTATAAATTGAATGGGAATAGTAAGAGCAAATTGGAAGAGGGGATTGATGAATAGCTCTGGCACTTTAACAAAAGATACCCACTGAAAGTGGGTAAACATAGCCCATGCCAGGGGGAAAGTCAGCAATGCCGATACAAAGAACCTCCACTTTAGAGCCTTAATTTCTCTAAGCTTCTCCATTTCTGACTGTGAGTTATTCTGCCTATCTATTTTCGCATCAAATCCAATTTTATTAATTTTATTGATAATTTCATTGATACCTATCTTATTACTGCTAAATGTAACGCGTCCCTTTTCAGTTGTTAAATTTACATGAACTTCCTCTACCCCCTCGATTTTTGAGACTGCCTTTTCTATTCTTGCTGCACAGGCGGCACAATGCATACCCCTAATTTCTAAATGGTTTGTTTCTTTCAAAACAATTTCACCACTTTCTTTTCCGTCAAATTAATATATTTTATTGAAGACAGGTGCTCTTTAGAACACTCAATAGATTTAATAAAAATAGAATTGATAGATTCATAGAAAAAGCCGAACCTCAAAAAAGTGAAGTTCAGCTTTATTAATGAAAACTATTTTGCTTTTCCCCTTGTGTTTCCGTTGCCTTAGCCCCAAGCCGCGTTGTCGCCATTAAAGCAGCTTTGTGAATTCCCAGCATAATAAATCCTGCCGTTGCCTGGTCATAATTTGTATTAAAGGGAGGGGGAAGTATAGTTAAGGATATTGATTGAGAGGGTATGCAGAGATGAGATGTTATTTGGGTAAGGAAGGGGTTGTTTGCTCCATCTATGAAAGCGCTGAAAACGAATAATAAACAAGCTGGCATTAAAAGAACACCACTCAGGAATGCATACCGTTGCTTTCGTCCCTCACAAAGCCGCTGCTTTAGATCAGGCGACACAATCGGCCACCACATACTAAAAGACAATACCAGCAGTAAATATATATATCCATTGTGAACAATAGGATTTTGGGAAAAAACATTTAAAACAGCCGGTAAATGATACATCAGGAACAATACTGCAAAAACGATTAAGGAAATCTTTGGAGTAAAAAACCATTTGCTTATTTTGTTGACCATCGAAATTTTCCTATGAAACAAATGACTGGGAATTCCTAATAAAAAAAGGGGCGGGACAATAAAATATATAATGCTCATTTGAATCATGTGCAAACTGAATGAGAGGTGACTTATCACTGTTAAAGGACTGCCGATGGTTAAGTATAGCAAGCCTAAACTAAAGAAAAAGAATAGAGGCTGTTTATGATACATTTTTATGTCCGCAAGACGAGTTGCTGCTAATACATACAAGACGGCAATACCCATTAGGCCCAATAACAATGGCGTATTCCACATAAACTGGTCTTCAAGTAAAACATTATAAAACACGTAAAGCCTCCCCTCTGTTTGAACAATAATTAAATATGTTTTTTACCTATATATAATTATGTTTGAATATGTGATTTATAACAGCATCCCCCCGAGACTTCCACAATTTAAATCAAACAAAAAAAAGAGAAGAGAAAATGATCTCCCTTCTCCTTTTATATTATCCTGTTGCCCATCAGAATGTCTTGTTATTCTGGTCTATTTCCGCCTGGGAATTCTATCCCCAGTTCTGTCAATTGAGCCTGGGCCTCTTCTCTGGTGATCGTTCCACTCCGCTCCTTCTCCATAATTTCCTGGGCTTTTGTTCTTGTTTCCTCATCCAGATTGGAGAACATATTATCGCCTTCCTGCGGGGGCTGACCGCCCTCTCCTCCGCCCGGTAATTCTACCCCCAGCTCAGCCAGCTGAGTCTGCGCCTCTTCTCTGGTAATGGTTCCTGCCCGTTCTTTCTCCATAATTTCCTGAGCTTTTGCTCTTGTTTCCTCATCCAGATTGGAGAACATGTCCCCGCGGTTTCCGCCATCCTGAGGGGGCTGGCCTCTCATCATTATGGCGCTGGCAACCGCACTGATTATTATTGGCATTTCGTCGAATGTCCTGCTGTCACTCGGTATGGTTGGTGCGTTATCGATTGTGCGCTTTCGGACCCCTATCAAAGATCCGATGGATATCGTGTATCTTTTCTGGGCCATCGTGGTCGGCATTTTATGCGGTGCCGGCTTCATCGCTCTCGCAGTTATTGGTTCTATTCTAATCGGAATCGTCCTGTTCTTCTTTATTAATAAAATCAAGATTGAAAACCCTTATCTTCTGGTGATCCGATACAGTGAAAATTCGATTGAAAACTCCTTTGGAGCACGTCATATCAGGACATGCCAAAAAGCATTCTCTCAAATCCAAATTCGTTATGCCCGGCAATGATTTTGAAGTCACCTACGAAATCCGCGTTAAAGAAAATGATATGGACTTCATCAATAACATCTCTTCCATTGAAGGAGTCAAATCGGCGATTATGTTGAGCTATGATGGGAATTTTACGGCATAATGACTATTAATCTAAGGCTGAATAAATGATGGTAAAATCATTTATTCAGCTTTTTCTGTTTACTAGCACAAGGGAGCCCTGAATTCCTTCCGATATTCACTCGGTGAGCAGTTTTTCAAGCTTCGAAACACTTTATAAAAATTGGAAGGGCTCTGAAACCCTACCTCATAGCAAATCTCAAGATTTGTCAGCGCAGTGCTTTTAAGGAGATGAGCTGCTTTATCGATACGAATTTTTTCTAAATAAGTACGGGGTGTTTCAGAGGTTTCCTGTTTAAATAAGCGCTCCAGATAAAAGGGACTTAGGCCGACTTGATCAGCTATATCTTTTAATCCCAAATTCCGTTTATAATGATTGACCAAGAATGTAATGATTTCTCTGACTAGGGCAATATGCGGGGATTGCTCCACTTCTGGCTGGCATCTTTTGCAGGGACGGTAACCTGCTCCTTCCGCTTTATTCTTTTCCGGGTAAAATTCTACATTTATCTTTTTAGGCTTTCTTGATCTGCAGGAAGGGCGGCAGTATATTTTCGTTGTTTTGACTGCTGTAAAAAATATGCCATCATATTTACGATCACAGGCGATGATTTTCTCCCACATCTCTTCAAATGACAGATTGATGTTTGCCGCCATTTAATCCCACTTCCTTCCTGTACTGCTCTTAATTATTATACAATATGGCAGTATCCATAGACTCTGCCAATTCACGTGCATTCTTTTCTATATATGCAATCACTTTATCAGACAAGGCATTTCCAAAGCTAAAACGCCTCACACCTAATTCTTTTAGCCTATTACAATTTGTCAGTCCCGGTAAAGATAAGACATTGAGCGGGGCACTGACATTCTTCGTGATGGCTTTAATCTCCTCGTCTTCTATTAAACCCGGTACAAAAACTCCGCTGGCTCCGCTCTCCGCATATGCTTTTGCCCGTTCAATCGTTTCCGGCAGCGGATTTTGTTTCTGTAAATACGTATCGGTTCTGGCGTTAATATAAAAATCCTTATAGCCATTGTTTTCTAACGATGCTCTTATATTTCCTAAAAGGCTGCAATGCCAGGAAATCTCTTTTAATCCTTTCTGCTTTTTGAAGGAATCCTCAATATTGATGCCGGCAGCCCCTGCATCAGCCGTCTTTAAAACATGATCGACAATCGTTGGGATATCTTCCCCGTAGCCTGCTTCAATATCAGCAGAAACAGGAATTTTCACATTCTCTGCTATGGTTTTGATGATCGCTAAATGTCTTTCAAAATCAATCAATTCTCCGTCTGCATATCCCTGTGAACCAGCAATCCCCCAGCTAGTCGTGCCAATTGCTTTAAACCCTGCTTTTTCAAGTGTTAAAGCGGAAAGCAAATCCCAGGCGTTTCCCAGGAATAAAAGTTCATTTGAAAAATGCAGCTCATTAAATCTCTGTATTTTGTTCATTATTATCTCCTCCTAAAAGTTGTTGGACTCATTTTAACAAGAGAACGATAACCATTTCGTCCTCATTCTTGCTCTTATGGTCTGTCTCTAAGAGGATAAAAAAGTGAAGCTTCATTGTGTTTCACTTTCGCCGCGGATGCTCCTATTTTGCAGATGCTTCAACGATTGTTAGCCCAACGACCTTACTCATATTCAATTTTCTATGGTATTTGCTCGGTAATCAACCTTATAAAAAAACTTGAAAGGCTGTAGCCAATCAAGGTTTATATTAAGTAACGTTATTTATTTTTGACTTTCCCTTTTCCACATACATTGTCCGTTAGTTAAAAAAAACGTGCTTGGCTGATCTTCAGAGAGGAAAATTTTAACCAATGAGCTTTCCTATGGGGTTAGTTAACATGATAGAGAGAGTTCGTTTCCCTCTGTCCCTTTTGGATGCCCCCTCAATGGCTCCATCAGCCATATCTTGAAGGATATTTTGCTCGCTCTCTGGATTGGGATTCGATATTTCTTCATGGAAATCCTTCCAGGTGAGGGCATTTGGCTGGTAATGGGTAAGAGATAAGCTGCCGCTTTGGAACATGCCGGACATTTTTTGGATGTACTGGTTCATGAGTGTTAAATCATGCAGAGAGGATCTAGTGCAGCTGTTTCACGATGGTCGGTCGAAATTCTCCAGTTTTTCAACTGTTTCCCGGCTTGAATCCAGGGCACGCCTTGATGCCTGGATAAAACGGCCATCCTCCAGCAGCGGCAGCGCGACAATATCGCTTACGGACTTCATGATCTCATTCGCTTCTTGTGTCGGTTCAGCAGTGATCTGAAGGGTATTTTTTAGCCCCTGTTCGAGCTCATGCACCAGGAATTCCTGGCGGGTGAAGCCTGCAGGGGAGGGCTCAAGATCGATTAATGAGGCTATGAAGCTCTTTAAATAGGATTTGATACTCGTCAATCCACGATTCAAGGAATTGCAAAAAAGGCTGGTGGCATTCCTGGTAAAAGGAACGAATAGCCTCGCCACCCTTCCCTTTGAAGGCATCATCAAGAGCCAACAGCTCCTGGATGGCCACCTGAACTTGAGTTATCTGCTCTTTAAGTACAGATAAATATTTGCTAGTCTCGTGGATTCCATAATCAGCTCCGCATCCCAAATTCCATTTTCTTCTATTTTCATCTTAAAGGATCCTAGCATTTAGTTGAATAGGAATTTTGGCATGAAATAGTGTAAAAGTATCCTAGAGTTTGATTCATAGTTTTTCGAATCTCGCTAGCACCTGAAATGAAAAGAGACAAGCATCAGCTAAGCCTGTCTCTTTTGTATGAAGAGCTAGAAATACAATGACAATATGAATGTCCAAATACAAACAAACACCAGCAATCCAAAGCTATACTTCAATTTCATTTTAGTCAAATCAGCTTCTTTTCCTGTCTCGCCAACAGCAGCTGTGGCAATGGCGATGGACTGAGGGGATATCAGCTTTGCCATCACGCCACCTGCTGTATTGGCAGAAAGCAATAGAGATGAGCTGGTTCCGATCACATGGCCAGCTGTCGCCTGGATGGGAGCAAATAGAGTGTTGTTGTTCACGACAGATCCTGTCATGAACACCCCAATCCAGCCTAAGAGCAGTGAAAGCAGCGGAAATATTTTTCCGGTTGTAGCAACAGCTTCTCCCAGAGTGACGGTCATGCCGCCGTACGTCATGAGCTTGGAAATACCGATAATGGCACAAATCATGATAATAGGTATCCAGAACTCTGAAACAGTCTTTTGGAGAAGCTTGAAGCCTTCACCCATATTGATACATTTTGTCGTTGCGATTGTTGTCAAGCCTGCCAATAAGATCGCTGTGCCTGTTGCTCCAATTAAGCTGATGCTGACACTAAGAGAAGATCCGGGTATACCGAAGTTAATGACTGTGAACTCCAGCAGGCCCCCTTCAGCGAAAAGACCTTTAAATGCCGGAAAACTCCATATTAAAATAAATAAGGTCAATAGATAAAAAGGTGACCATGCTTTAACAATTTCACCTAAGGAATGCTGTTCAAATTGACACTCTTTCCCATTGAGCAAAAAGATATTCTTTGGTTTCCATTTTTTCAGAAATAACGCTAATACACCCATTGCTAATAAGGAAGGAATAATATCAGCAAGCTCTGGTCCCATCAATACGGTAATGATAGCTTGTGTGACGGTGTAAACCCCAGCTGTGATCAGGATAGCTGGGAATACTTCCTTGATTCCCTTAAATCCGTCAATGAGCCATATCAATAAAAAGGGAATGGTAAAGTTAATAATCGGCAGTGTCAGAGCTGTCATGATCGACACATCCATAGATGTGACACCTGGAATACCGAACGTATCGACAATGCCGACCGGTATTCCAATCGCACCAAAGGCGCCTGAGGCACCGTTTCCGATGAGACAGAGCATCGCTGCCTGTAAAGGCTTGAAGCCCAGTGACACTAACAGCACGGCACAAATGGCAATCGGTACGCCGAAGCCGGCAGCGCCTTCGAGAAAGGCATTAAAACAGAATCCGATCAGCAGAAATTGAATGCGCTGGTCCTGGGAAATCCCTGCGATGCTTCCGCGCAAAATATCGAACTTGCCGGATGCCACCGAAATTTTATATAGCCATACAGCCATGACAATAATCCAGCCAATCGGCCAAATTCCTGCCGCAGCACCTTGAATAACACTTCCCGCCGCTTCTCCGAAGGGCAATTTAAAAATAATAAGTACGATAAAAAAAGTAACAGCTAAGTTTACTAGCGCTGCATGGATACCCTTCATTTTTAATACCGTCAGGCAAAGCAGAAATAAAAGGATCGGGATGGCTGCCACAAGGGATGAAACTGCCAGGTTATGAAAAGGATTGAACGTTTCCACTAACATATGATCTGCCCCTTTGGTCTAGGATGTCAACTCGCTATAATGCTGAATTCTGAATGTCTTTTAAGGTTTGAACAGATTTGGCAAGCTTCCTTTTTTCATCCTCGGTCAGTGACAGCTCCACAATGTTCTTCACACCGTTTCTGGTAATCACAGATGGAATCCCGACATAGACATCACGATGGCCGTATTCTCCTTCTAACAGTGCGCCAACCGGCAATACTACATTTTCATTTCGCAAAATGGCTTTTGTTATTCGGACCAGCCCCATGGCAATCCCATAGTAGGTTGCACCCTTAGCGTTAATAATTTCATATGCAGCATCCCGGACCTGGACAGCGATTTCTTCTTTTCTTTCCTCTGTTAACCTCTCTGCCACTGGGGTTCCGGCAATATTTGCGAAGCTCCATACCGGAAATTGAGAGTCGCCATGTTCACCGATAATATACGCATGAACACTAACGGCTGCTGTATCAAATTCCTTGCCCAATAAATAACGGAATCTGGCAGAATCCAGGATAGTTCCAGACCCAATAACTCTTTCTTTAGGCAGGCCGGAGAATTTCCAGGTTGCATAAGATAAGATATCGACTGGATTTGCTGCCACTAAGAAAATGCCATTAAATCCTGATTCCATAATGCTCTCTACAATGGATTTGAAAATTTTAACGTTTTTATTTACGAGATCCAGGCGGGTTTCTCCGGGTTTTTGTGCCGCCCCTGCACAAATTACTACGAGAGCGGCATCCTTACAATCCTCATAAGAACCATATCTAATCGTCATAGCTGATGGGGCATAGGTAATGCCGTGGTTTAGATCCATGACATCTCCTTTTGCTTTCTCTTCATTTAAATCGACAATGATTAATTCATCACATAAGCCTTGATTTAATAACGCATACGCATAACTTGATCCAACGGCCCCATTACCTACTATTACTATTTTGTTTCCCAATGTTACATTCATTTTGATTTCCCCCAATATCTATTTGTGAAATACTTCACATGATTTCGTAAAAAAATTTCTAATTTCGTTTTTTTCTAATTGTGAATTAGTTCACATTTAATCACAAAAAATAATTGATATAATCATTTGTGAAATACTTCACAATAAAAATATATCAATATTTTTGATTTCGTGCAAGTCTTTGCTCAAACTTTTTATAAAAGCACTGTTCCCTATAAGCTGCAGCATAAACAGGGGCTGGCACTTATCATTATTTAATAATTTCTCCCGGGATTCATCCAGATTGTCCCGATCATAGTTTCTGTATAAATGCCTTGTCCTGCCCGTATTTCTCTGTTCTATTGAATTTCCGAATAAAAATCACTCATTCTTCAGCACATCAGCAAGCCTGTGCAGAGCGTCTGTCTGCTGAATATGGTAATGGCGCCCTTCCTTCTGCAGGTACCCTTTATCACAAAACTGCACAAGAACATGCAATAAGTGGCGATAAGATACCCCTAAATAGTCACAGACGGTTACATGTTTCTCTTTATAAACATCCCCATCAGCCGTTTGCAGAATGAAATCCGCCAGCCGGTTTTCAAGCGGAAAGGAAAGACTCTGTGAATACTTTTCGGCCATTTTTGTGGCTTTCACACTTAAAAACTTGGTGAGCTCGCGCAGAAAGGTCGTATCTTCAAGCAGCCTTGAGCGGTAGTGATGCAAAGGAATCGCAAAACAGATCGTCTTCGTTGAGGCTTGAATCCCCTTTGTATAGTACACTTCATGTAATAGTTCCATTTCCCCGATATAATCATGGACATTAATGATATTGATCAAGGAAACCTTTCCATTTTGATACGTAACGTAAATTTTAGCTTTTCCCTCGATGACATAATACAAGTAATCCGGCCTCATGCCTTCGCGAATAATCCACTCATCCCGCTTATATTCGCGTACTTCCATAAACTCCTCAATCGGAGAAGAAAATAAATGCGAAATGGAGTGTTTCTCCAGGTATTGCTGCCTTTTTTCCTGTTTATAAATTTCCATTCTCCACCTCAGAATATGAGATATCTCATATTATTGTACGAATCTTCCTGATATCATGCAAATATCGGAGGGATACTTAATGAATACACAGAGCTGGATGGGCAGACAGTTTTTCAGTTTCTTTATGACATGGGGCGTTTTTCTGCCCTATTGGACAGGGTGGCTGATTCATATAAAAGGAATGACCGTTTCACAGGCGAGTTTGATCATGAGTCTAGGTTTGGCTATACGGGGACTTTCTACACTCTTTGCCTTTCCCTATTTATCAGGAAAATTCAGCAGTAAAACCCTGCTTAACGGGATGGGAATCGGCACACTGATCGCCATTCTCTGCTATATCCCGGCCAATTCTTTTTCAAGCCTGCTATTGGTAACGCTGTTTTTACATTTCTTTTACCCTGCTTTGATGCCTGCATTGGATAGTGCTGCGGGCATTCTCGTACAGAGTAAGCAATTAAGAGATTACGGAAGGAGCCGCTCCTGGGGGTCGATCGGATTCGTCGTATCCGGCATGATTCTGACATTCTTCACAGGGGCACTTGGGGACGAAGCCATATTCTGGGCACTTCTGCTCGGCGTTCTGGTATTTTTAAGTCTCGGTTTCATGAATACGCCTGCAGTTTTATCTGAAAAGCCAAATGCCGGCCAGGCAAAAGGGGCCATAATGAAATTATTCAGCATCAAACAATTCGGCCTGGTGCTCGTCATAGTCATTTTACTGCAGGCAGCACATGCTTCTTATTACAACTATGGCTATATTTATTTGCAGGAAATTCAGGCTCCAAAATATTTAATCGGCCTGATCATTAACATTGCCGTGATTGCAGAAATTCTATTCTTTTTCATTGCCGACCGGACTTTCCGCAAATTTTCAATCGGCTCATTACTGGCATTGGCAGCATTGGGCTCAACCGCACGCTGGATACTCGTATTTGCCTTTCCGCATGTGATGATGTTTGCGGTTGCCCAGACACTGCATGCCTTTTCATTTGCCATGGCACATTACGCCTTTATGAAATATTTAATTAAATACGTTCCGCATGAACAGGTGCCAATTACACAAGGGGTATACTCTGCCCTGGCACTTAGCTGGAGCACAGCCATCTTCACGATTTTTGGCGGGTATTTATATGAAATGGAACCAAGATACGCGTTTATGGGAATGGTGGTTTGTACGATACCAGCGGCGCTGCTTGCGTTCGTTTACCGGAGATTGGAAGGGAAGAATAAAGGGACGGAAACCAGACAGCTGGTGATCTGAACTGGGGACTGGCCTTTACCGAAATAAGTGGAATTATGAATGAAAAGTGCCTGATCCCCGGATTAGGCACCTGTAATTTTCGATTGAAGGGATTCTGGCAGCAGCTGAAAGAACAGACCTTGATACTTAAGATCTAGCAGGCCCGCAATCAGCAAAATAAAAATTATGAAGAATATAATCCATGTTTTATTTTTTTTCAACAATTTGTCCACCTCCATGAATAAGAGCTCCTCAGCAGGAGCTCTTTTGATTAATACGTTAGTTTATAAACGATTTCCCCATCAATTACCCTGCCATCTGCTTCAAAGCCCAGTTTTTCATACAACCCCTTCGCCAGATTGTTTTCAGGCTCAAAGCTTAAATAGATCACCTTATGCTCCTGATCCTGCTTAATCCGCTCAATCAGCTTCTCCATGGCCGCTTTCCCGTATCCTTTTGACTGATGCTTTGCATCAATCATCAGGCGGTAAATCCAATATTCCTTATCATCGTAATCCATGCAGTACATCGTAAAGCCCACTAACACATCATCATAATAAATCGCTAAGCAAATACATTCCGGAAAGGCTTTTGCCTGTGCAAGCGAAAACACATTTGGCGCGACAAACGACTTCTGTTCTTCTGCTACACGCAAATCTATGACATCGAGGAAATTATGCCTGTCTATTTCTCTGAATTCAATCATGTGATCCCCCTGAAAGCAATTTTCTGGTACCTTGGTGCCACCCCGGACTTTAAAGAGTTCGAGTCAGACACCATGTTATAGATTCGCTGCTTCCACATAGAAATCCTTCCAGCCACGACTATGTTGAGGTATGCCATTCAAAGTGCCAAACAGACAATGGAACTCTTAATGGGCACCTGGACGATATGTCTAATTTTCGTATTGTGCCTTGTAATTCTATAAGATCTGTAAATTGGCAGGTTTTATCTTACTCTTCTTATGGACAGAATAAACTTAATCTTTCTTGCAAACCTTCTAAGATTTCTTCCGGCATCTCCCTGACCTTGATATCCCCTCCGAGGAAAAGCAGCCAATTGGTCATTTCGGTCAGCTCTTCTGAATTATTGACATTAATAAATGTCTTTAGAACGGCTGTTGTTTGGTAAGGATTTGTATAAGAAATGGATACTTTTAAAGGATGGTATTTTTTGAACTGGGCAATGGCCTGTGGGCCGAGTTCTAGGACAATATTGATTACTTCCTCCTGCTTGCTTATTTTTTCTAAAATGTTTTTTCTGCTTGCTCTTTTGCTCACAGGATATGGTTCGACATTGGTGAGATTGTCCACGGGGAAAATTTGTTTCTTTTCTTCCTTTAAGTCAAAGCCTTCAATCAGCCAGATGCTTTTTTCACGATAAAGGTGCAAGAGATAAATTGGATAAGACCTGATTCCCTTCTCTTCATTGATGGTGATCAATAAATAGCTATCCAAAAGAAGGGTTTGGATGAGTTTTTCCAGCATCGGATGAGGGAGATCCGACAGTTCAAGCAGGTCGGGATTATTGGGGTTAGTCCCTTCAAACAGCAGGATTTGATTTAATAGAACCAGGTCTTCCTGCTGGTTTTCTGAGATGAGGCCGAGCAGTTTTTCAGCCAAAGACTGACGGCTCTTTAGATAGGGGAGCTGCTGATTTCTTGTAGCCATAAAGGCAATGAACAGTGCTTTGATTTCATTATCGGTAAAGCGGACAGTGGGCAGGACAGAATTATTCATAACAAAATAACCACCATCTCTTCCAACTTCAGCGACAAGCGGCATCCCCATGGCTTCAATTTCCCGAATATCTCTAATAGCCGTTGAACGGGAGATGTTAAATTCCCGCATGATTTCAGAAATAGTAAAATGGGCGCGGTTATTGATATACCGCATCATCACATTGATCCGTTTAACTTTTTTCATCGGCTTCTCCTAAACAGTATCATTTTTTGACATGATTTAACGTTATTATAAACTTATCAAATGGGCAAATCATTTGAAATGATTAAAAAAGGATGGGTTTGAAAATGGCAAATTATACTCTGGAAGAAAAAGAAAGCTTTACTGTTTTAGGCATCGGAACTGAATTGAAGAGCGATTACACTGACTATGCCGGCATCAATAAGGAAAAGGCGGACTTTTGGCAGGCAGTTAAACAGGATGGCAGGCTCGATAAATTAAAAGCTGTAGCCACAAATGATTACATTTTTACCGTAAACGAAGCCGTAAATAACAAGATGATGCATTATGCAGGCGTCATGACAGATAAGTCGCTTCCAGAAGCATCCAGACTGATCCAATTCCCTAAAGGGGAATACATCGTTGTTAAAGGGGAAGCCGAGACATCTGAAATGTTGAGTAATATGCTTACGGGCATGGCCTTTGGTCAAGTCTTGCCGGAAGCAACGAATGTTGCCTATGTTGGCGGGCCAAATACAGCGGTTGAGATGGGCCAGCGAAACGGCTTAGTATTTGGTGAAATGTGGATTCCTGTTGTTAGGAAATAAGAAATAAAGGCGGGATGGCAATGTCCTATATGGTTGATTTTAAAAACGTGTCTGAGATTGGTTTAGAGTCTTCACCGGCAGTAGAAGCCCTTGCTGGTTTGCGCGCGAATGAAGCCCGTTACTTCATGACCAAATATAAGCATGAATTTACAGTTGTACCTGCCAGCGAAAGCCAGGAAACCCTTGAATATGTAAACAATATCTTGAAAAAAGAACGGGATATAGAGTTTGCAGCCAAACCTTTAGAAACGTCGCAATTTCAAGTCGAAAATATCAAATGGACCTATGTCTTTTATGAGGATGGCCTCAGTGTCAACGTTATGTATTCGGTTGATGATCCTAAGAAACGTGCCGTTGGCTTCAAGCTTTCTGAGGGGATGGAAGTACCAAAGGAGTTAGACGGGAAATTTAAGTTTGCCAGGCGGAAGTCTAAATTGGCGGGGGTTATTCGGGGATCGTTTTTTGTTATAAGAGGGGAGTATTAGGGTTAGAAATTATTCAACTCTAAGGACAATGAAACAATGATACAGACAATACATGTAGGCAATTACAAAACAGCACCTCTCCATTATATTAGGGGTGCTGTTACTTTTTCGTAAAGTACAGAGTGTATAACATTATTGAATAGTTAGATTTTATAATATATGCTGTTCCAGAAAATATACCGGAAAGGAGGATAAGAAATACAACCATAATGGATATATTAATATGTTTGCTTTTATTCTTATAAAGTAAAAAATGATTATTATACTGATAAAAAAGCATTCATAATTAATATATTTTCCATAATTATTTATCCTCCCTAGTATATATTTTAATCCGGGTTTAAGTATTTTTATTTATCATATTTCTTCTTTTATTTGTAATCATTTCTAGGACCTGCATCCATTACAACCTCTACCATATTGGAAGGCCCCATTCTGAGTTTAGGTCTATACTCAGAATCCGGTAAACTGTACAGCTCCAATGGACTTATGATTACTCCATCTGGCGTATTATGGAGGATTCCGGGCACGCAGGTATAAATGCGGTCATCATTGTTGGCATTTTTGGCTGATATCGTAACGGAGGTGCCGCTATGATTATCTATACTCATGGACACTTTGTATCTGTAGAAAGAACCCGTTCCATTAGACTGGGCAGAGTAAACGACAGGCACAACTGCCAGGATATCATTATTCAGCCTCAATTTAATTACTTCTGTCTTCGTTGAACTGTAATCTCTTCTAACATCCCCCATATGTTCAACTGCTCCGTTTGCAAAACTTTTAAGTGGAGGTGTGCCGCTTGCACCAAACATTGCGACATCGATCTGCCTGCCATTCTTTGTATAAACCAGAGCATAGATATCATAATCTGTTCCAGTTTTCCAAGATACCGTGGCTGTAATCGTTGGAGTTTTTTCAATGATCACCGGCTTTTGACCTTTGTCGAGACTGATTGTGCCCTTCACCTTTTCAAGAGTGATCGTGTTTTGGAAATTTTTGTTTTCGGCAGCAACAGGAAGAGACTGAACGGTCTTATTTTCAGCAGGCTTATTTTCCTCAGTGGAATCAACTTCCACACCGTAATTTTTACATAACCCTTCAAGCCCGGATTCAAATCCGCGCCAGATTGATTTTGCCTTTATCTGACCATTCCTTACATATAATTCTAAAACCACAATCCCATTTTCCTTTGTAAAACTCGATGGAGATAACTCGATGGTCGTATGACCCGTACATATATCTGCTTTTAAATTCTTTACATTCGAGAACCCCATGTGGCTATCTTCTGTCAGAGTAATCGCTATTTTATGAATGCCTGCAGGGACTTTACTCATATCAAATTGAATAGTATGTACTTTCCTATTCCCTTTATTTTCAGCCGGCAATAGAGCTGCTGCACCAGAAGGGCTCTCTGGCTGGTTATAAAAAATAATCCCGCTGTCTCCTTGTACCTTATCTGAATCTGTTAAAAGGAAAGCAGTTAAGGAAATATCGATCAAATGAGACATATCGTAGCTAACAGTGACATAACCATTTGGGGAACTTAAAACTGTATTTCCCCCCATTTGCAGCATTGAATTCAATTAAACCACTCCTGTTTCTCTATTTAAAAATTGTTGCAGATTCTTTATATTAAAATTATAATCTCACTGTAAATTATACCATTTTATTGAAACCATATAGGTGAAAACTACTGCAAATTAAAAAGCAGCCACAATATAGCAGCTGCTTCGAAAAACAGAAGATAAATCTTTATTACTTGAGGCTGAGGTTATAACCATATTTCTTTTAATACTTCATCTACAGAATTGCCAAATATGTTTGGATCTTCCTTTTTTATATCATTCAATAAGTTTATTATTGTTTCTTTTGTCTTGATATCTACTTTAGATAGTATATTTCCGTATGTACTTCTTACTTGGTCATTATTTAGAATCCTATAATGTAAAATTTCCATCCCATGATGATCCGTCCCAGCTCGTAGGTTGTCTTCAGTCCTTCCATGTATCTTCTACAGCTTTGGATGCACCCTCGATGACTCCAACAACCTTCTGCTCCTTACATCTCATTAGTCTTGCGGCAGAACCCTATAATGCTTCTGAATGAGTCCCGTGTCGAACACTTTGCTGCCTGCCAGCTCCAATTTACTTTCCTGGTTTCAGAGTCTTTGAATAGCCGACTCTGCTATATTTTCATTCAAAATTAAATAAATCTAAAAATAAATAAATGGCTATCCCGAAAGATAACCGTTTATTTATTTATTATTCTTACTCTATTTATCTGAGTTGTTTTCTAACTCTTTTAAAAAATCTGTGTCAATCCATACTTTTTTCACTTTATATCCTTCTTCTTTTGATTCCTTTATGTTATCTCTCTCAATAGAATTTAAAAATTCTTTAAATGTTTCTGCAATAATATACAAATCATTAATAGTCATTTTTTCGTCTTCGTATTTTTCTTCTTCATGATCCCAAAAGTAAACATTACCATATTTACCTTCTAATAAATTTAAACATACCAAATTCCCACCTGCATCTCTTCCAATTGGAATACAAGTATTTGGTATTCTATTTTTATATGTTTCAAATTGGCTTATTAAGTCCTCTTCTGACCCTAATCCAAACATAGATGTCAAAATAAACTTTTGCTCTCCATTTTTATAATAAGTACTAATGCTATTTTTTACATAACCACCATTATGGTGTCTCAAAAATTCAATGTAATCATTTGGTAACTCATACCCTATCTTTTCAGAAAATGCAATTAATTTATTTTCATTAAATCCTTTATTTGAAACTATGTTGATCATAAAGCACCTCCGTTATTTTTCTATGGTCTAAGCCCTTTTCTAATCAATGAAGCGCCACCAGTATGCCTTACTTCTCCATGAATATCACTTGGAACCAACATCATTGTCTTTCCATCTTCTACGTGATGCCATGTATATCCTGCCGGAGTATTTTTGAGACCTAATAGAAAGTGCCTTCTTTCATTTACCAGCCTGGCCAACCGTCGATACTTCCTCATGGAAATCCTTCCAAGTGAGAGCCTTTGGATGGTAATGAGATAGAGATAAGCTTCCGCTTTTGAACATGCTCGCCATTTTTTGAATGTACTGGTTCATGAGGTTTAGATCATGCAGGATAGGGTCCAGTGCAGCCGTTTCCCGATGGTCAAACTCCTCCAATTTTTGAACTGTTTTGCGACTTGAATCCTCGGCTCGCTTTAATGCCTGGATAAAACGGCCATCCTCCAGCTGTGGAAACGCAACAATATCGCTTACGGACTTCATGATTTCATTTGCTTCCTGTGTCAGCTCAGCAGTGATTTGAAGAGTGTTTCTTAGCCCCTGTTGGAGCTCATGCTCCAGAAATTCCTGACGGATAAAGCCTGAAGGGTAGGGTTCAAGATTACTCAATGAACCTATGAAACTTTTTAAGTAGGATCGATACTCGTCAATCCAGGATTCAAGGAATTGCAAAAATGGCTGGTGGCATTCCTGAAAAAAAGCGCGTATAGCCTGGCCGCCCTGGCCTTTGAACGCATCATCAAGAGAGATTAGTTCCTGGATGGAAAACTGGACTTGATTTACCTGCTCCTTAAGAATCGATAATTGATTGCTGGTTTCGTGGATTCCTGCAAGCAAGGAATCTACTTCAAGAACTTTCAACAGAATCAGCTCCGTATTAAAAATTCCATTTTCTTCTTAAAGGACTCGGGCAATTAGTTGAATAGGAATTTAGGCATGAAATAGTGTAAAAAGTTCCTTAGGAATTGTTTAAATATGCTGTGTCATCATTGATTCCGACTTAACAAATTGAGTGGCAAGGTAATCCGCATGCCAAGACAGATCAATCTTTAAGTGGCATTAAAACTCTAGCAAAAAGGACTCTGAGAAAGCACAAGCAGCAGCTGATCAAATTATACGCAATACTTACCGGACTCTTATGACCAGAGGACAAAAATTTGTACTAACCCTTAGTGGAATGCTTACTTTGAAGAACGGTTTCAGCGAACAAGAACTAATAATGATGTTTCTCCTGGAAGAGTATTGAAAGTGGCTGAGGATTGGGAGGTTTATTAGAAAGAGAAATAAAAAAGTAGGAAAAGTGCCTTTTCCCTTTATAACATCTGGGTTGGGCACTTTTTTTATTGTTATTACTTCTGTAAGGTTCACCGGATTCTTTTTAAATTCTTCTGCCTTTTATTATTTATTCCCACGTTACGGTGTCGCTGCGGAGGAAGCAGCTGCCTGGTCGGCCTTCACACAATCAATTGCAACAACGAGTGCAATCATGATGGCTTCCATCTCTTCATCTATAATTTGAACCTTGTAGCTGTCGCCCCAAGTAAACCACTCCTTGCTCACTTTCCCTGCAACTTCGCCATGCTGTAATACCTGAAAATCCATATCCCACCAATTACCTTGTACTTCAATGCCTGCCGAATCAATCGTATAGCGTGCTTTAAAGAAGGATAACTCCTTCTTAATCGTCAGCACCTCTCGACCATTTACCTCAACAAAAAATTTCGGTAAAAAGCTAAACACCTTTTTCGTAATGAGGGCTATTTCATCTCTTGCTGTATTCATAATGGAGAATGTCTTTGGAATTTGCATAAAACTTCCCTCTACATAATATACATCGTTCTCCTGCTGGTCCTTTACTGTAAATTTGCCACTAAGACTAAACACCTTCTGCTTTATATAAAGTTGCCTCACTTTATGACCCCCTTTTTATATAGCATATTACAAATTAGTATAATCTTGTTCTAACTGTTATGAAACATCAAGGAAGACCACCATGTAACTATTCGGATTTAAAAGCGGCTTATGATACGGTTCACTTTGCATTTATGGTAAAGCTTCCTAAAGTTCATGCTAACTTAATAATGAATACAGTTGATATCCCATATAAATAGCCATAGCCCATATAATAAGAGCGGAAACTTGATTCATATATTTTAAGAACTTACCATTTTTATCAAATTGACCAATCTTCCTTCCAGAAATCGCTAAGAAAAAGAACCAGATCCAAGAAATCATAATACAAGCCACGGTAAACACCCATTTCTCAAATCCTGTATAAGCCAATGAACTAGTTCCTATAACTCCAATAGTATCCATAATAGCATGCGGATTAAGTAATGAGACAGAAGCAGCAAAAGTAACCTGACGACGTGCAGAAAAACGGTTTTGTTCTTGATTAGCGTTTATTTCCGGTGTATTTTTCCACATAATCCAACCCATATAGGCTAAGAAAAAGAATCCTACTAAAAATAACAAAATCTTTAACCATTCAAAACTAAAAACAATAATGGATACCCCGGCCACAGCTAAATAAATCAGTATTGTATCACAAACCCCTGCTGTAATAATTGCAGGTAAAGCATTGGTGAATTTGTTGTGTGTCGCTCCTTGATTAAATACAAATACATTTTGAACTCCTAAAGGTAAAATTAGTCCAAATGCCAATATCATTCCATGAAATAATGGTTCCATTATGATTCCCCCTATTCTTATCTAGAATAGCTAAGGACGAGTCATATGTCTCCAACCAATTGGATGGGATTCTACCCAACCATTTGGTATAATTTTAAAAAAGTGATTGGAGATAGCCTATGTCTGAATTAGATTGGAAGCCAGAAAAAAATTCATCCGTTCCTTTACATCAGCAAATATATGATTTTGTGAAAAACAAAATAATGAACGGTGAATGGACAATAGGCACTAAAATACCACCACAAAGAAATTTAGCAAAACGATTTCAAGTAAATCGCAGTACCATTGTAACTGCACTTGAAGAACTGGCTGCCAATGGATTAATTGAGTCTAAGGTTGGAAGCGGTACTAGGGTGATTAACAATACTTGGAGCCTGCTTGCTTCCACTCCTCCTCCAGATTGGATCAGTTATGTAAAATCCGGTATCCATAAACCAAATATAACGATCATACAAGAAATTAATAAATCCGAAGCAGACCCTAATATGATTAGGCTTGGAACAGGAGAACTTTCACCAGACTTGTTACCCAATAAAAAAATGGGGCAAATACTGCAAATGGATAATGAACAGTCTTTATCTCTTGGATACATGGAGCCTAAAGGAAGTCTATCTTTACGTAAAACGGTAAGTGCATATTTAAGAACAAAAGGAATCAAAGCGTCACCCGAATCAATTTTAATTGTTTCTGGAGGACTCCAAGCATTGCAATTGATATCAATTGGATTATTAAAAAGAGGATCAACAATACTTCATGAATCACCATCCTATTTGAACTCAGTACACGTATTCCAGTCGGCTGGAATGAATTTATTGGGTATTCCCCTTGGAAAAGAAGGAATTAAAAGTGACTCAATTGGACGTATGAAGCGACAACATCATGCGGCTTTACTCTATACGATACCCACTTTTCATAATCCAACAGGCACATTAATGTCTGAAAAAAGGAGGCTTGAATTAATAAAGGTTTGTCAAAGGGAGTCATTACCTATCATCGAGGATGATGTTTATGGTGATTTATGGTTTGAAACCCCTCCGCCAAAGCCTTTGAAAGCTAATGACACACAAGGAAATGTCCTGTATATAGGAAGCATGTCCAAAACATTGAGCCCAGGTTTACGAATCGGCTGGATTGTGGGACCCGAATCTGTTATTGAACGTTTGGCAGATATAAAGATGCAAACAGATTACGGGTCAAGTTCCTTATCACAATATGCTGTAGACAAATGGCTTAGTAGTGGTATGTATGAGGGTTTCTTAAAGGAAACGAAAGAGGAATTAAGATTCAGAAGGGATTTCACCATTCAAATTTTAGAGAAATGTTTTTCCGAGATAGCAGCATGGAGCATCCCAAAAGGTGGATTTTATATCTGGCTTAAATTACTAACAGGTGTTTCCACCCGAAAGCTATTTAACGCAGCCCTTCGAGAAGGAATTTTATTAAACCCGGGTAGTGTGTATGATAATAATGATGATCAGCACCTTCGTATTTCCTATTCATATGCTTCAATGGATCAACTAGAAGAAGGGCTGGTTTATTTAGCACAACTTATTAAAAATTCTTCTATGAATTGAATTTTATTGAGGATACCGTAATAACGGTATCCTTATTTTTATAAACGTCTATATATAAGTTTTTATCTAGGACAAGTTTAACTTTTTGTTTTACCACTATTTGTGATACGGTTCCCCCCGATTAATCCGAAAAGCCCTATAAACCTGCTCCAACAAGATCAGCTTCATCAACTGATGCGGAAACGTCATCTTCGAAAATGACAGCTTATCATCCGCCCGCTGCAAAACCTCCTGGCTCAATCCAAGAGACCCGCCAATGACAAATGCAATCTTGCTCTTCCCATATGTAGCCAGTTTATCCAGATTATCAGCAAGCTCTTCCGAAGATTTCATCTTCCCGTCTATTGCCAAAGCAATAACATGGGCATCCGGATGGATCTTCGCCAGGATCCGCTCACCCTCTTTTTGCTTCACCTGAATCATTTCCGTTTCACTTAGTTCTTCAGGGGCTTTTTCGTCTGGAACCTCAATGATGTCCAGTTTAGCATAGGCCGACAGTCTTTTCAGATATTCGTCTATTCCCTGCTTCAAGTATTTTTCTTTTAGCTTTCCGACCGTAATAATAGAGATATTCACAGCATGTCCTCACTTTACAAACAAGATATCCACAGAAGTTATCCACATGTCCACATTTTTCATCCACATCTTGTATGGGATCATTCGTTCGCTACAACATATATTGCGTTATTTTGACAATATTCACAGGTTGTTGATAACTTTTTATCCTCTTCAAGTTTTGTTAATTGCGGGAATGTTTCGTACTCATCAACTACTATATCTATTGCCAGATCAACGTGTTCGTCACAGCAGTAAATCATTTTCAGCATGCTCCTTTTTAGGCTG
The DNA here is from genome assembly GCF_964223445.1 of Cytobacillus sp. Taxonomy (NCBI): domain Bacteria; kingdom Bacillati; phylum Bacillota; class Bacilli; order Caryophanales; family Bacillaceae; genus Cytobacillus; species Cytobacillus sp. The sequence continues at coordinate 14,088 of NZ_CAXQGS010000026.1, read as the reverse complement.
GCAGCCTGTTTTTTTATCCGATCTGTGGATAATTTTTAATTTCTTCTATGTATATAAGTTATCCACATCTCATCTTAACAAAACAACAAAAAACAGGAAAGCGATTCCCGCTTTCCCATTTAGTCTTTCCATTAAAATGTCTCGCCGCTCAGCTTCATCGTTACTTCCTGAGTTTTGCCGTCACGGTAAAACTTAATTTTCATCTGGTCACCCACTGATTTCTTCGTATACAGATGCTGACGCAATTCGATGATGTCTTTGATTTCTTGTCCATCCATCTCGACGATCACATCCATTTCCTTCAGTCCTGCCTGTGCAGCTGGAGAGTTCGGTTCAACGGAAGTGATGGCCACACCTGCTTTAACATCCTTAGGCAGTTTCAGCGCTTCCTGCTGGTAGTAGCCAGGAATTTCATTGACCGATGCCAGTTGTACGCCCATATACGGACGTTTTACTTCTCCGAACTTTTCAAGGTCATCAATAACTGGGCGTGCATAGTTAATCGGAATCGCTAATCCAATTCCTTCTACTGCACTCTCCGCAATTTTCATGGAGTTAATGCCGATGAGCTGGCCGCTGATATTAACCAGCGCTCCGCCGCTGTTACCCGGGTTGATGGCGGCGTCTGTCTGCAGCACCTCAGCCTGCCAGTCAACTGTTCCATTTTGATCGATATCAACCGGTATGGCACGCTCCAAGCCAGAAATAATTCCCTGTGTGACAGATCCGGAGAACTGGCCAAGAGGGTTCCCGATGGCAATGACAGGCTCGCCTGGCTTCAGTTTGTCTGAATCGCCGAATTCGGCAACTGTTTTAATTTCCTTTCCTTCTACTTCAAGCACTGCAAGATCCGTCCAAATGTCGCTGCCAACCAGTCTCGCGGGGAGCTTGGTGCCATCCTGCAGACTTACCTCCAGCTCTTGAGCGCCTTCTACCACATGGTGGTTTGTCACGATGAAGGCTGTATTTCCTTCCTTCTTATAAATAACTCCGGAACCTGTTCCGGCGGGCTGGCCGGCACTGCCGTTTCCTTCATTCGACCAAAAGCCGGCAGTCTGGATGTTCGAAATGCTTACGACCGCATCCCCAGCTTTGTCGACCGCTTTAGTTACATCTGTTGTCACATCAAGTGAGACATTCTGAACATTGGCGTTATTGTTATTTTCTGCTGCTTCATCCTGCAGCTTTTCATCCGGTTCAACCGTATAAGGGAGCACGTTGTAGTCAGATAGCTTTGGCACCGCAACCACGACCAGGATGGCCCCTAATATGACTCCAACAAGGCTGGCCAGAAAATATCCGCCCTTGTTGCCTTTTTGCCCTTTATAACGGTTCTGATGATCTTGATCATAATAGCCCAAACTGCACCCATCCTTTCTTTCATTTGCAAAAAACCGCTGTTAAAAAAGCTCTTTTTAAAAAATAAATGCTAAAATTTAGTCTTCCTTTATACCCAATATTATACTCTCCTGTTTTTAAAAATCTAATAAAAACGCACTTGCTGCAGCAATCTTACGACTTTGTTCATACTTTTTTTATATTTTTTCAAAAAAAGAAAAGAGGAACACACGGAAACGGCTGTCCCTCTGTGTATTCCTCTTCTGGTTATATTTAAACGGCTGTTAAAATCGTTGGGACCTTCGGATCGGTATCATAAAGGTCGAATTGTTCACCGACAATGATCCCGCGGCTTTCAAGTGTCTGTGATACGGACATTCTCGCCAGATCCTTAATATTGTTATCCTGGCTTAAATGGGCCAGATAAAAGCTCTTCGTCCGGTCGCCGGCCACTTCGCTCATCGCAAGGGCTGCATCCTCATTGGATACATGTCCGACATCGCTTAAGATCCTTCTTTTTATATTCCACGGGTAGCGGCCCATGCGAAGCATCTGGACATCATGATTGCTTTCAAATACATAAGCCTCCGCATTCGAAATCAGGCCTTTCATGCGGTCGCTGACATATCCTGTATCGGTGATCAGCACAAGCTTTTTCCCATTATGATGGAATACATAAAACATGGGATCGGCCGCATCATGGGAAACCCCAAAGGATTCAATATCAAGGGCTCCGAATGTTTTCACCGTTTCCATATCAAAATGAAACTTCTGGTCAACCGGGACCTGTCCAATCAGTCCGTCCATGGCCAGCCATGTTTTTTCATTCGCATAGATCGGCAGGTTATACTTCCGGGCTAGAATCCCGACACCCTTAATATGATCGCTATGCTCATGGGTCACCAGTATCCCTGAAAGCTTGCCGATGTCCCGGCCAATATGCTGAAATAATCCTTCCATTTGCTTCCCGCTTAATCCGGCATCAACCAGAAAGGAATGTTCCTCCGTCTCGACAAAGATCGCATTCCCAGTACTGCCGCTCGCGAGAACGCTGAATTGTAAAGACATGTTCTCCTCACTCCACTATTTTTTTCTCCTCGTTGTTCAGCTTAATGATTTTGCCCTCAAAGGCATCAACAAATAAATTCTCCTCGTCATTAATGACAAATCGCCAGGCAGGCGTTAACAATTGCGAAGAGCTCAAATGCACAAAGGTAAAATAACCAAGCTCTACATTTGTAATTTTTGACTTCGGCTGCAGTGAGCCGTTCTTGTAAAGTGTTTCAACTGCCTTTATCGGCTGAATGACTTTTTCACTTTCTTCCTTCGACTCAATCTTTGTCAGGAGCGTCTGCTTATAAGAGACAATTTCATTTTCATCATTTAAATAAAATGTGAGCTCGCCATTTAAATTCATATAAAACATCTTGCCTTCAAATTCCTGATAATACGTAATTTTATTACTGTTTTCAGGTTTCTCCCAGAAGCGGTATTGTTCGCCGTATAACACCCTGTTTTTGATAAAAGCGGATAATTCGGAAGGACTGAATTTATCACTGATCTTGATCGACTCGTCCAGGACAGAATTCAGAGTTGTCCCTTCTGTAATCGTAATTTCCTGGCCCTCCAGCCTTGTATCTCCTTCAAGGTCTTCAATATCAAATTCCACCGGTTTAGCCCTCAAATACCGGTCTTTCGGGTTACTTTTAGGAAGGGGCTCCTCAAATGTGATATCCGCACTCTTAAGCTGTTTTTCAAGGGATGCTTGTGCAATCGGTTCAAATTCACTGGCTTCCTTCAATTTGAAAAACTCATACATCAAATAAATATCCAGCACCAGGAAGGTTAGAATAAAGATTGTTTTGATCTTACTCCAATCCATTATTCATGCCCCCTGTCTCATCAAGCGAAATGCTTTTCCAAGTTCCTTCATACCGGTAGTACCAGGAAGGCTCCAGACGGATGAAGGTAGTCTGAGCTTCCTTGACCAGCATCATCTTATATCCCAGCTTTACATTCTCCAGCAATTCCGGATCAAGCCCTTCCAGACCTAACAAGTATTCCAATACGCGGGTCCCCGAACTTAGAGATACTTCTGATGGCTGTTCAGCACTCAGTCCAAGCTGGAAATTGCTCCGAAAATATTCGTAAATTTCATTTTGCCCCCAAATCTGGCGGATTTCAGAAATTTTCGGATCATCGCTGAAAATTGGATAACCTGCCGAATCATACATCCTGAATACCACTCTATGATTCAGCTCATCTATTTCGGCAAATTGGTAATTGTCTGTCCACCCAGAATGTCCGTTAATGTAATCAATGCTCCTTTTCAGCAGGTCGCCTGACGGAAAGGTCGGGTTATCCCCGGCAGCCGGCTTTACATATCGAAGGGTATTTTTGTCGGAATTTACCCTCAACAGGCTTAAGGTATCATTATACTCATCCTCTGATTGCTGAAAGCTTTTCTGTACGACACTTGGATCACTGAATAGAGCATTTTTATATTGTTCAGAGTCCAATTTTTTCTCCAAATACTGATATCTCACCATTTTTGTATCCTGTGAAGGCAGGAAAATGGTCCTTTCATCAGATGGTTTATATGCAAAATAGGCTTTATATTCAGGGTTGTACTCCGATAGATTGAAGAATTGACTTTTGAAATTCTGAATAAAGGAAACAGGCACACGGCTTCTAAAGACCTGCCGGTTATCCATAGATACAAAATCGACAATTCCATCCTTTTTCTCCAATTGCCTAGTATCAATGACAATATGGTCAAACTGAAAATTAGTCAGATTTTTATCAGCAATTTTAATTACTGATTTGTACAATTCAATCGGAACAGAATCCGGAAACGCAAGAACAGCTTTTCCTTCATCATGGACAAACGAAGGAAGAATGCCCGCTTCCTCTGTGATATTTTCAAAGTCAGCAAAATTCCACTCGCTGATTTCTTTCATGATTTTATCAATTTCACCTGGACTGACTGTTCCAAAGGTCTTTTTCTCCCCGAGATGGAATAAGAGGGTGTCCGGTCTGACAATCTGATTCACTTCTTTTTTTTCCGCTATTGTTACTTCCTGAACGGTATTTGCTTCTTTTTCAATCCGTTCAAAGTTCGGCTGGTAGGTCCAAAGGTTCCAGGTCAGGAGGGCGCTTGTCACTACTAGAATGGTCAGTATGATGGTTTTTATATTTTCATAACTCATTCCCAATCATCCTCTTCCGAGCGAACATATGGAAGGCTAAATGAAATCGTTGTCCCTTTCCCTTCTGTACTCGCTGCCCAAATTTTTCCGCCATGCGCTTCCACCATTTCTTTCGCAATGGCCAATCCGAGGCCTGTTCCGCCAAGCTTTCTCGTCCTGGCTTTATCCACCCGGTAAAAACGCTCAAAAATCTGATCAATATTTTCTTTTGGTATCCCCACACCCTGGTCTGAAACGCTGACAATAATAAATTCATCCTTTTCCTCAATGCTGAAGGTCACTTTTCCGCCTTCCGGAGAGTATTTAAGTGCATTCGAGATGATATTGTCCAGCACCTGGGTGAGCTTGTCTTCATCTATTTCCACAAAAGCTGAATGGTCCGGAAGTTTCCTTTCAAATGTAACATTCTGCTGCTTCGTCATTTCAAAACGGTCTATAATTCTATTATAGAAGAAAATAAAATCAGTCCAATCCTTGGTCAAGCGATAATCCTTGCTGTCCATTTTAGACAGCTGCAGCAAATCATTGACCAGGCGGATCATCCGCTCTGTTTCATTTTGGGTGACATCCAGGAAGTTTGGGGCAATCTCCTCATCTCTCCAGGCACCTTCCGCAAGAGCCTCCAGATAGCTTCTCATCGTTGTCAGCGGCGTCCTGAGTTCATGAGATACATTCGCCACAAATTCGCGGCGTTCCATGTCAATTTTCTCCTGCTCAGTAATATCATGCAAAACGGTAATTAAGCCGTTTACAAAGCCGGTTTCTTTTTGGATAACCGAAAAATTAGCGCGAAGGATCAGTGTTTTCGATTTGCTGCTGTAATCCAGGATAACCGAATCGCGCTCGTTCAATAGCTCTTCAAAGGTATAATCTTCTTCAAGGCCGAGCAAAGAAACAATCGGAGAAGACAGGACCGTTTCACGTGAAACATTCAGCATTTTTGCTGCAGGCTCATTAATTAAAATCACACGCCCTTTGCGGTCGGTTGCGATGACTCCATCGGTCATATAAGAAAGAACGGAGGACAATTTGCGCCGTTCGCCTTCTGTTGTAGCATGAGCTTCCTGAAGTTTCTTTGTTAAACTGTTAAAGGTAATGGCCAGCTGACCAATTTCGTCATACCCATACACCTTAACCTTGCGGGAGAAGTTCCCTTTTGCCATGGCAAGCGCCTGTTTCCGCATATCTGAAATCGGACGTGTCACCGTCTGGGCAAGGAGTATGCCCAGAATCGCTGTGATTGCTAACGCAATGGCTATACCGGTAGTGAAAATATTATTAATCTGCCTCATCTGTTCATAGATGTTCTCGATTTTAGCAACCAGATAGATGGCTCCATTGACATCCCCGTTATTTTTAATAGGCGTGACGAGAACCCATATCCGTTGCCCTTGGTCAACCAGATCCTCCGTTACCGGCTGCCTGGTGGCTATGGCCATTTTGATCAGATTATCAGTAGACCTCCCCCCGACAACCCCCTGATTATCGGGATCGGAGGTGCCAAGTATTTTCAGTGATTCATCAACCACACGGACTTCGGATATATCCGCCGAGTTGTAATCACTTAATAGCCTTCTTATATCTTCCTCCTGGGATGTTGCTTCCTCATCAGGAATCCTCACCTTGGTCATTTGTTCCTCTACATAATAGGTGAGAAGGTTAACCCTCTCCTGAATGGCATCCTTGAAATTGTCCTTTAAGGTCGTCTCCAGCTGCCTGACAAAGTAGACCCCGATAATCTGCATGGCTACCAGGATGAGAAGAACATATATGATCACAAACTTCAAATGAATGGACCGAAAAAAACCAACCTTTTCCATGTACCCTTTTACTCCTGTTCAGGATTCCGCAAGTAATAACCGACTCCTCTTCTTGTCACGATCCATGTCGGGTGGCTTGGATTATCCTCAATTTTCTCCCGCAGTCTCCTTACGGTTACGTCAACTGTTCGGACATCACCATAATAATCATAGCCCCATACGGTCTGTAGGAGATGCTCCCTCGTCATGACTTGTCCAATATGTTTGGCTAAATAGTGAAGAAGCTCAAATTCACGGTGAGTTAATTCAATCGTCTCACCGCGCTTGGAAACCACATAGGCATCCGGGTGAATAGTCAGGGAACCAACTTCAATTTCGTTGGATTCATCCTCTTCTTCCGTCTTGGAAGCAATTTGCTGATGGCGCCTCATATTAGCCTTCACACGGGCAATCAATTCTCTCGTGCTGAACGGCTTTGTAACGTAGTCATCTGCACCCAGCTCAAGTCCCAAAACTTTATCAATTTCAGAATCCTTTGCTGTCAGCATAATGATTGGCATATCGTATTTCTTGCGCACTTCGCGGCATACCTCAATGCCGTCCCTCTGCGGAAGCATGATATCAAGCAGAATCAGGTCCGGCTTGATTTCTTCTACTTTATCGAGTGCGTCATTGCCATCATAGGCACACACCACTTCATAGCCTTCTTTTTTCAAATTAAACTGCAGTATATCTGCAATTGGTTTCTCATCGTCTACAACCAGAATTTTTTTATCCATACCTATCTCCTTTTTCTTGCTCATTTATTTATTTTTGGAGCAGTAGAAGTCAGTTTCATACATATGTTATCTACTTTACTTTACCATTTTAACAGTGGGAATTCACCTATTAAGAAAAGCTGAAGCGCCTTGCCCACCCCCGACAAGCACAAGACGAGCCTCCCGGAAAGGCGTTCTTTGCCTTTTGGGGAGGATGGGCTTGTGACCTCGAGGGGGTAGGCGCTGGAGCTAGACAGTTAGCAAAGGCCTGTAAAACTTTTGTGTGTATTTTATCTTATTCTTAACTACAAAAGCCTCTAGCATGAAAGCTAGAGACTTTTTAGCAGAAATTATTTATTTATTTATATATTTAAGCGGATCTTGCATTTTTCCGTTTTTGTATACTTCAAAATGCAGGTGGACACCGGTTGAATCTCCAGTAGATCCCATTACACCGATCTTTGAGCCTTTTGAGACGGTTTGGCCAACGCTGACACTGATGGAGTCGAGATGGGCATAAACTGTGCGATAGCCATTATTATGGTCGATGACGATTTTGTTGCCATAGCCGCCATCCCTGCCTGCAGAGACAACTGTTCCATTGTCAGCTGCTTTGATCGTCCGGTCGCTAGGCCTTGCAATGTCAATTCCCTTATGCATTTTCCCCCAGCGGTAGCCCATTTTACTTGAGATATAGCCGCCGACTGCAGGATAAGCAAAGGTGCCTTCACCGCGGGATGGAATGACCTTGGTTCCCTTGATCACAATTTGTTTCACAGGCTCTTCAAGAACCTTTTCTTCTTTTACTTCTTTTTTGACCGTTTGGCCGTTTTCTTCAGAAATCAGATAGGTTGCAGCTCGAACGCCTTCCTGGCCTTCTTGCTTTATTTTCGTTTCGCCTTTAGGCATGCTGCTGTCTTCGATGACTTCTTGTTCGTAGTCAATTTTTTCCTTCTTGAAAACTTCCTTATCTGCTATCACTTTTACATACGGTTTGTAGACAGTCACATTTAATTCCTGCCCAGCTTTGATAAGGGAATCTTCCTTGAGTCCGCTGTTCAGCTCAATCAGCTGCTTCATATCGAGGTTATGGGCACTGGCGATATTGCTTAGTGCGTCACCTTCTTTAACCTCATATTTCTTTTCCTCAAGGGTTCCCTTTTGCAAAAGCTTCACGGCCTCATCTGCACTGATAATCTGATCCGGTTTCACGGATGTTTCAGAGATGGATACATCTTCCGTAAAACGGACATCTAAAAGACGTGTTTCATTTTCCTTCAGCTGAGGTAAAGGCGTATTAGCAGACGCCTTTCTTTCCTCGAGAGTCTTTATATCTTTATCTGATACATAAGAACTCTTGATTTTCTGAAGCGCCGCTTTGGCCTGCTCGTCATTTTCAACATATGCCACCTCTTTGCCGCCAATCACTAATGCAGCCGCTTCGGCATGAACTTCCATCTTTTCTTTTAAGCCATTGACCGCTTCTAATTCATTCACTTCTGAACTGGACTCAAAAACCTGTTCAGGAATGAATGATAGCTCAGTTGCCAGCGCCAGCTTCATTCCCTTGTGGGAACCTTCTGCCTCACTGATCTTTTTATCCGCAATATCCTCAATGACTTTCTTATCTGACACCGTTCCGATATATTCATCACCCATATAGACATAATAAACCGTTACAAGCTTATCATCATTAGCGGAAGCGGAAACGCCGCCTGCAAATGTTAAAGCAGCTGCTGCAAAACCAGCCGCAATCGTTCTATTTATGGTTTTATTAAAGCTCTTCACTGTTGATTCTGATGCTGAGGTTACTTTCTTCACCCATTTGAACATGGTTACATCCCCCTAGACTACGGTAACAAAAGACACTTTCATTTAGTGCTATGTAACTACGAATTTGTCAACCTGTTTTTTTCACAATATTTACTTTACCATACAGCAAAGCAAATAGATTACCAGACTCGGGAATGTAACAAAAATGTATAATAGCTGACATTTTATGACTATTAATGGTAAATTTTCTAAAGGAATAAAGAGGTTTTTTATCGAAGAAAAAGTAGGAAATTATCCCTATTTATAGGGGTTTATTAGAGGTACGAAAGAAGATGAATTAGGGGAGTGCTACATTACACCGGCCATGCAGCCGGAACCTGCCTTTATTACATGAATATAACAAAAAAGAGCATGATTGGTTACATACTCCTTTTTGGGATGGCTCAGGACGGAATCGAACCGCCGACACAAGGATTTTCAGTCCTTTGCTCTACCGACTGAGCTACTGAGCCTTATTAAGTTATTTTGCCTAAAAAATGTTTGGCTTCGTCCTTCGTCCCGATTTATCAATCGGTACGCTGAAGTGTTTCAAGGTAGCTTATTCGGTCGTGCTCTATCGACTGAGCTACTGAGCCTTAATTCATTTTGAGACTGAATATGTAAATGGCGGTCCGGACGGGACTCGAACCCGCGACCTCCTGCGTGACAGGCAGGCATTCTAACCAACTGAACTACCGGACCAAATAATAACCGCCAGCAAGTAAGCTGGGCTTGCCAGCCGTTTGCTGACGGTTATTCGCCATGACCCCTACGGGATTCGAACCCGTGTTACCGCCGTGAAAGGGCGGTGTCTTAACCGCTTGACCAAGGGGCCAAAAAATATAAATGGTGAGCCATGAAGGACTCGAACCTTCGACCCTCTGATTAAAAGTCAGATGCTCTACCGACTGAGCTAATGGCTCATACTTTGAATGTTTCCTAAAGCCTGATACTGCTAAGTCAGATGTTCCAAAGCCCTGCGTGCTTTGTCACAGATTGCTATTCGGGTGAAGAAATTCACAGATGCTGCAATCTGCTCTACCGACTGAGCTAATGGCTCATACTAGTACTGTGTGTGTTTCCAAGGTTGCCACCTTGGCGACGCTTTTTATAATATCATAGAGTTTTATAAAAGCGCAATAACTTTTTATAAAAATATTATTTTAGCGGAATTCTGCGGCAAGGTAGTGCCTGATCTTTAGACTGGAGTCCCCGTTTTAGGGATTGCTTGCACCTTGATTTATGGATTCTATTCCCCATTTTTGATGCTTTATTCCTCAATTTTGCAGTTCTTTTCCCCAATTTGAACAAACTATAACTGATTCGGACTCATTTCTCTGATTTTCTCCTTTTCCTGTCCGAATGAACACCTGATTCGGACTCATTCCCCTGATTTTCTCCTCTTCCTGTCCGAATGAACGCCTGATTCGGACTCATTCCCCTGATTTTCTCCTCTTCCTGTCCGAATGGGCGCCTGTTTCGGACCCGGCACCTTCAATTTCAGCTTCTCCTGTTCGCATACACAAGCCCACACAAAAAAAAGCCCTAATTCGCATTAGGGCTTTCTACAATCAAGTATTAGTTCTGTCTCCATGGGCTGCGGACTACGTTTGTCTGTGTGCGGTCCGGACCGACTGAGAAGATTGATAATGGAATTCCTGTCAGCTGTGAAACACGCTCCAGATAGTGGCGGGCATTCGCCGGAAGCTCATCCAGTGATTTGCAGCCTGTGATGTCTTCTGTCCAGCCTGGAAGCTCTTCGTATACCGGCTCACAATCAGCCAGTACTTTTAAGCTTGCAGGGAATTCTTCGATTACTTCTCCATTATAACGGTATGCTACACAGATTTTTAATGTCTCAATTCCAGTCAGTACATCGATGGAGTTAAGAGAAAGGTCTGTAATACCGCTGACACGGCGGGCATGGCGGACAACCACGCTGTCGAACCAGCCGACACGGCGGGCACGGCCAGTGGTTGTTCCGTACTCACGGCCTACTTCACGGATCTGATTTCCGATTTCATTATCAAGCTCAGTTGGGAATGGACCGTCACCTACACGAGTCGTATAGGCCTTGGATACACCCACAACATGCTTGATTTTTGTAGGGCCGACACCAGAACCGATTGTTACGCCGCCAGCCACAGGGTTAGAGGATGTAACGAATGGGTAGGTACCCTGGTCGATATCAAGCATAACTCCTTGTGCACCTTCAAAAAGCACACGGCGGCCTTCATCCAATGCGTCGTTAAGCACAACAGAAGTATCGCAGACATAATGCTTGATCTGCTGTCCGTATTCGTAGTATTCATCTAGGATTTCTTCGATTGTAAATCCTTCTGTTTCATAGAAGCGCTCAAGCAGGCGGTTCTTTTCTTCAAGGTTGCGCGCAAGCTTTTCCTCAAACACTTCACGGTCAAGAAGGTCCGCGATGCGGATTCCGTTGCGGGCTGCTTTATCCATGTAAGCAGGGCCGATGCCTTTTTTCGTTGTACCGATCTTGTTTGCGCCTTTGCGTTCCTCTTCCACTTCATCAAGCTTCAGGTGATATGGAAGGATGACATGTGCGCGGTTTGAGATGCGCAGGTTGTCTGTTGTAACTCCCTTATCATGAAGATAAGCCAATTCCTTTACAAGCGCTTTTGGATCGACAACCATTCCGTTTCCGATCGTACAAATTTTATCGCTATAGAATATTCCAGATGGAATTAAATGAAGCTTGTATGTTTCACCGTTGAATTTGATGGTATGACCTGCATTGTTTCCGCCTTGGTAGCGTGCAATAACCTCTGCATTTTCAGAAAGGAAGTCTGTAATTTTTCCTTTCCCTTCATCTCCCCACTGTGTTCCAACTACTACTACTGATGACATAAAAAAAGCACCTCCGGGAATCCCATGGTTTTGTATTTTCTATAAAATCATTTTTAATTAAGTAACTTATTTCAACCACTTTAGTTTATCAAGGTGATGTGTGATAGTCAATCAAACACGAACATTTTTAATAAAAATATAAAAATATGTTCGTAAAACCATGAAAATATGAAAATAAGAAAAGCAGAAGCGCCTGAAGCCAGACAATAAAAAAGAGGACATGCAAAATGCAGGCCCTCTTTATGCACCAGGCGGCGCAAATGAATCATCAAATCGTTTCTCTAAGTTTACGAATTTATTATACTCTTTTACAAAAGCCAGCTGAACGGTTCCAACCGGGCCGTTACGCTGCTTGGCGATAATGATTTCGATGATGTTTTTATCTTCGGATTCTTTGTCATAGTAGTCATCACGGTATAGGAATGCCACGATATCGGCATCCTGCTCGATACTTCCCGATTCACGGATATCAGACATCATCGGGCGCTTATCCTGCCGCTGTTCCACACCACGTGAAAGCTGGGACAGTGCGATAACAGGGACCTGAAGTTCACGGGCCAATTGCTTAAGGGAACGTGAGATTTCAGAAACCTCCTGCTGGCGGTTTTCGCCCGAACGGCCGCTTCCCAGGATTAATTGCAGGTAGTCGATCAGAATCATGCCAAGCCCATGCTCCTGCTTTAACCGGCGGCACTTAGAGCGAATATCTGTTATTCTGACACCAGGAGTATCATCAATAAAAATCCCTGCATTTGATAGGCTTCCCATTGCCATGGTCAGCTTTCCCCAGTCCTCATCTGTCAGGGAGCCGGTACGAAGCCTTTGAGCATCTATATTTCCTTCTGCACAAAGAATACGCATGACAAGCTGTTCGGCACCCATCTCAAGACTGAAGATCGCAACGTTTTCCCCGGTTTTTGTTGCCACATTTTGCGCGATATTCAGGGCGAAGGCTGTTTTACCTACGGAAGGGCGGGCACCGACAATGATGAGGTCATTTCGCTGGAAGCCGGCAGTCATGCGGTCCAGCTCGGCAAAACCAGTCGCAATCCCAGTAATATCTCCTTTACGGTTATGCATTTCCTCGATATTATCGTAGGTCCGGACCAGAACATCCTTAATATTATGAAAGGCACCGGCGTTTTTGCGCTGTGCGACCTCCATGATATTTTTCTCAGCCTCTCCCAGCAGAACTTCTACTTCATCCTCACGTGTATAGCCATCCTGGGCAATGCCCGTCGCCGTCCGGATCAGCCTGCGAAGCAATGACTTTTCTTCAACGATCTTTGCATAGTACTCGATATTCGCTGCTGTTGGAACAGAACCGGCCAGTTCACTTAAATAGCTAACCCCTCCGGTATCCTCCAGCAGTTTTGACGCACTGAGCTCTTCTGTCACGGTCACTAAGTCGACCGCTTTTCCCTGGTCGCTCAGCTTCAGCATCACATTGAAAATCTTCTGGTGTGCCGCACGGTAGAAGTCTTCTGGTATCAAGATCTCTGATGCTTGTGTAAGAGAGGAGGGTTCAAGAAAGATTGCCCCAAGCACTGCCTGTTCCGCTTCAATATTTTGAGGCGGGAGCCGATCCGCAAATAAATCACTCATCTGTTCAAACCTCCTAATAAGAAATGCGCAAGCGCCTGTCAGAACAAGCCAAATCGTTTGTTCATGCGCTTAAAAAGCATAAAGTAACACTATATCTATATAAAAATCTCTAAATTTCCCTTTAAAAAATGTGACCAGCCGAAACTGATCACATTTTTAATCAACCCTTTTATTTTAACATGTTTATCGGCAAAAGCCACTTCCAATATTAGTTTATCGCATTCATTGAAGTTTCATTTTATGCTTCTTTTACATGTACGTTTAATGTTGCCGTTACTTCAGTATGAAGCTTGACTGGAACCTTAGTGTACCCGAGCGTGCGGATCGCATCTTCCATTTCGATTTTGCGCTTGTCGATTTTGATGCTGTGCTTCTTTTGAAGCTCTTCAGCGATTTGCTTGCTTGTGATGGAGCCGAACAGGCGGCCGCCTTCACCTGATTTCGCATTAAATTCAACTGTCAGCTTTTCAAGGGTTTCTTTCAGTTTTTTTGCATCAGCAAGCTCTTCAGCAGCAAGCTTTTCTTCTTTCTTCTTTTGAGCATTCAGGCTGCTGATACTCGATTGGTTTGCTTCGACAGCAAGCCCTTGCTTGATTAAAAAGTTATGTGCATAGCCATCTGCTACATTTTTCACTTCACCTTTTTTGCCTTTGCCTTTAACGTCTTTTAAAAAGATTACTTTCATTCTTTTTTTCTCCCTTCAAAGTATTCATCTATAGCCTCTTTTAAACGGAC
>NZ_CAXQGS010000025.1:0-18297 GCF_964223445.1 Cytobacillus sp. | reverse complement strand
CCGAAGAAAAAGCTAAGGAAGAAGCTAGAATCGCTGCCGAAGAAAAAGCTAAGGAAGAAGCTAGAATCGCTGCCGAAGAAAAAGCTCAGAAAGAAGCTGAAGCTCAAGAAGAAGCTGCTGCAGCTGAACAAACTTCCTCCTCAAACCTCTTATTTGATCCATTTGGTCCAGATAGAGACTGTTCCGATTTTCCGAGCGGCGGTGCTGAGGCACAAGAATTTTACATAGCCGCTGGAGGTCCTACAAGCGATCCACATGATTTAGATCGAGACAATGACGGTAATGCTTGTGATTGGAACTAGGAATATTATTTATATTTATTTAATGAAACCTTTCCCATTTTGGAAAGGTTCTTTTTTCTTAATTGCCTAACAAAAGTACTTTCTTTAGGATAAAAAAATAACCTTCATTTAAGCATGCTCCTGTATCTAACTAAAAATTGTATGTTTATGGCATCATAAAAATGTAGGTTGCTTCGGCCCTTATTACCTTGATATTTTCGGTCAAAGTAGTTTTATTTACTACTTCCTTAGCCCTCTACGGTCTTGCCATTAGATAGTAGTGAGACTGTGAAGAAATATGTAAAAACTTTTATCAAAAAAATTGCAAAAACCCTTGATACAATTAATAATATGGCGGGACCGCCTGTGAATCGAACCCATCTGACCAGGCACGCAAGTCACTAACGTTTTTGAAGACCGCAGAGGGATGTTTCACTATAAAACAAAAGGATATGATAATTTATATTAGCTATAAAATGTTATTGAATTTGTTGCTTTAAATCACGGATAGCGCTCCTAATTGCTTCATCTTTTAAACTAGAGTGGCCTCCGTAGCCTATTAACTCATAGCTTAAGATATCACGCCTCGTATGAAATGAAGCAAATACATGAATGTAATCCTCTAAGTAAAAAACCTCTAAATTGTAGATTCTATTTTCCATTACAAAGTTATTAATAATATCAGCAGACAATATATTCACGAAGCTTTCCTCTCTTTCTGATAACTTACCATAAAATATACCATTAATTTGATACCTCTTTAATTTAGTAATTCTATGGACCAAAGTTTATCATTCATGGATTTTTTTTAAAGTGATTAAGGACACATTAACTATAATTTTATAACATTAATCTATTCTAGTTTATATTTTATATCAGTCTATGATTGAAAAACTTTATAGTTTTTTTCGGCTGTAACTTCTGCCATTTTAGGATTTATCGAAATTTCTATTGTGGATCGCTTATAATGCAGATATTTCTTCGATGAACATAGCATTATGTCTGACTCTAGAGTTGTCCTGCAGGTTTGAGCTTGGCCCACAGCTTGTAGGCGAATATGTTTGGACGTTCGTTCTTTATTGAATTCTTTAAGTTTTATGCCTTAACAACTGCCGATTATCATTAGACATGAAGTTATATCCATACATAGGCATCTATCTTCCTAAACAAATTCAGATGCTTTAAATAATTTTTAATAAATGTCTTTTTATACTCTTTAATAAAAAGCAAATAAATTTGGTTTAAACTTCATTCACCTTACTAAAATAGTATTATTTTTAAAAATTCTTATTATTGTACATAAACTAGCTATCATTTGGTACTATTATACCAATTAACCTAATTTTAATAGAGCAGGATGAGTAACTGTGATAAAAAATAGCTGCATCCATTGGATACAGCTTAATTATTTTTAAATATTAGTTTAATTGCCACTCATCTACTTTATTATTATTTGTTTTTTTCACTTTTAAGAACAAAATATCCTTTGTTTTCACTTCTAACTCTACTCCCACCGACTCCAACAACCCCTCGGCAATCGACCTCGCCATCAACGGAGGAACCGCATTCCCAATTTGCTGATACTGAGAGTCCTTTGACCCAAAAAATCTATATGAATCCTGGAAAGATTGCAGCCTAGCAGCTTCCCTAATACTTATAGCTCTGTCTATAGCCGGATGAACCCACATCGATTTTCTTGCATTTAGTACAGTATCAGAAGGCTCATTATATGCAAGTCTCCTGTAGATAGTATTCTGGGTTCTGCTATGATCTGTATAGGTAGTTTTTAACGACTCATCCAAATCATGAAAGTTTTGCCCCTCTTTAAGAGACTGAAATCTTTTTAAAGCTACCTCACGAGATTCTGTTCTTACGTGATTATAGATTTTATCACTGTTGTTAAGGTATGCATTTAAAGGACTGCCGAGTAATGGACGATGAGTATCTTTAAACATTTCATCTTTTTTTACGTCAACTTCCGGCGAAATGTTTTCTAAGTCACCTATCGCGTCGTAAATTTTATTGTATTCACTTGGGTCTTTATATAAAGGTTCTGGTGTAACAACTGATTCGGCTTTCAAGCAGTCTTTCCTGATACCCATTAGAATTAATCTTCTTCTTTCCTGTGCAACACCATATTGAGCTGCATTGAAAATATACTTATCTTCATTAAAGACATAGCCTAAGTTAGCCAGCTTTCTTTTTATATAGTTAAACACATTGAATGATTTGATGGTGATTTCTAGATCATGCTGTTTCAAGTGGATATCAAATAATTTAACTTTATTCTCAATAACTTCTGAAATCTTATGAATGACCTTTTGGGCTTCAATGATATTCTCAAGCTTTTCTGTATATGAGCTGTTATCTTCAGCATTTCCGTCCATTAGGTTTTTCAATGTTTCTCCAAGATCTGCCCAATCTAATTGATACAGGCTGTCCCAATATTCTTGGTGCTGATCTAGCCAATGCTGGTTTACTGTCTTTATAAAGAATTTTTGGTTTGTTTCTTTCTGTATGAAATTCAATAGATCTTTGCTTGACTGCTTTTTAGCATGCTTTAGAAGTGTAGTTAATTTTGACATTAAGTCCTTATTAATCATGAAAGGTGTTAAGTCTAAACCCTCAGTGTATGCATTCAGAAGGAAATCTCTTAATTTAACAGAGTAGGAAGTACTTTTGCCAATTTTAATATGTTCTTCTGCCGGCTCGATTCCCATCTTAACAAGTTCAGCTTCGTCACTCTCATTCAGAAAGAACTTATGTTTCTCCGACTCCATCGTCCTCACATTCTCCATCACAAAAGCTTTCGGGCGGATCTCTTCGATCGCACGCAAATATTCTTTTACAAGCTGATTGTTCGAAGAGATAAGGGTGTTCTGCTGACGGTTTGCATTTGAAAATCCCTGACATGGAGGGCCGCCAATCACCACATCAATATCTCGGAATTCATCAATTGTTTCTCCCTCGTCATTTACGTACTTAAGTTTCGTAATATCTTTATGTAAAATGACGTCTTCATGGTTCATTTCGTAGGTTTTTCTTGCGTTCTCATTGATTTCGACAGCGACTTTCACTTTGAATTTCCCGGTCTGTTCAAAGCCGCTGCTGAGACCGCCTGCCCCTGCAAAAAGATCCATTACTTTAAGTTTCTCCATCTTAAAACCTCACTTCTGTTAGAAGTAGTCTTTCTATCTATATTTTAATACAGGAACACTTGTTCCCACAACTGTTTTATTCAACTTTTCAATTATATCATAATTAAATTTGTACGATTAATGTCAATTGGTGTAATGTTCTTCTCTCCTGGGTAAGATTTCAATATAAACCCAAAACCGGACGTGATTCCATGCCTGAAAGAATAACCAAAGAACAGCGATCGAATAACATGAGAGCCATTAAGTCTAAGTCCATGCTTGAAAATGCCATCACCAAGGCTCTCTGGAGACGGGGCTTTCGGTTCCGTAAAAATGCGAAAATGTTCGGCAAACCGGATATCTCTATAAAAAAATATAAAATCGTCATCTTTATAGACTCCTGTTTCTGGCATTGCTGCCCGATTCACGGGAATATGCCAAAATCCAATCAGGAGTATTGGACAAAAAAACTAGCCCGGAACGTCAGCCGGGATCAGGAAGTGAACCAGTATTATCTTGAAAGCGACTGGAAAGTGATGCGCATCTGGGAGCATGAGTTCAAACAGAACTTTGATGCTGCAGTTGACTCCATCGCGGATTTTATTAGAACCAATTCAGTTTTAAAGGAAAAACACCCTGAATCTTTATCAGAAGATTAGGGTGTTTTTCTGTTAAATTAAATTTTTTAGCTCCTGTGAGCAAGTTTCTTTGTATTGAATCCAGCAAGCTTCCTGCTTCGCCCACTGTGTAACATTACGCTCACCAGCAGATTCTTTCAGATAGGACAAAGTCTTATCTGCAATGATACGGATAATATCATCCCATTTTTCTGATAGAGACTGTTCTTCCCATACACCAACCAAATCAATTTGCTCGCTGTACAGATAGTGAAGCATTGCCACTGTATAGTAAATGACATTTGCCTTGTAGCCTCTCAGCTTCATTTCATCTACGATTTCTTGTACCCGCTGATTAATGATGGCTCTGGCAATTAATTTCTGATAGACGGAAAGAGTGATCTTATCCTGTGTGCTGCCGCTCCAAAAGCTCTTGTTCAGATCCATGAACTTCTTGAATGCTTCCTCTCCGCCCTTACTGGAAACATGAGGGTAGCCTTCCCATGACATGAAGTATTTAGCCAGATCGACTTTTGTAAGGACCTTATCTTTCGGATACTGCTTCTTGAAATCGGTCTGCTCTTTGCCTCGCTTGCGGCGGTTGATATCGACCATATACTGGCCTCTGGCTCGCTCGAAGTACCATTTGCTTTCTGGTCTTCTTCCGTCTTTTGCCGGAATCCAGATATTGCGTGAGAATTTCTCCAGGTCAGACATGAATCGGGTATTGGCCAATAGATCCGATTTATTAATCTTGTTTTGCGTATTGGCGTATTGTGAAATGCGGGAAATCATTTCATCTTCCAGCAGGTGCTGGTCCTTCGACACGAATTCATTAACCTGAAGGATTGTTAGTTTTGCCTGGACGTAGACATCCTTTAGGCTGATTCCATCCTTATAAGCCTTGTGGATGGAAGCCGTTGTCTGGCCGCCATTGACAATTTGCCAGCCGCTGAGACCTTTGATTTTATATTGATTAACCCCATCTTTTACAGGCTCAAAGTCACCTGTACGGGCTACAGTTGAAATGCCGTTGTTATAGGCGACAAACATTTTCCGCTGGAATGGATCTTTTAGCGTATCGCGAATGCCTTTGTTGGTTCCGCCCCTTGCCTGCAGGAATGAACGGACATTTCGCTCCACAAGCTTTTGGCCCCATTCGTCATAGGCTTTAGCAAGAAGCTCAGCTGAAATATAGCCTACATAACAGTCAAATTCCTTTACACCGCTTGAAGGGTCAGGAACAAACATCATTTCAAATGTTTCACCGTAATCTCTCTCAAAATCAATGTAGTCTGTCTCAATAGCCTGCTCAGATGTGATCAGCTGCTGAACACGGTCAATATCCCATACTTGAACATTCACGGTTTCAATGCCGGGAATTGTCATTTCAACCGGCTTGTTTGAAGCATAGTACATGTTTGTCACTACAAAAATATTAATCTCGTTTAGGCTGTCTATCTCTTCATCAATGACTTTAGCCAGGTCGTAAGCTTCCAAAGAATGGTCAATTGTTTGAAGCAGGGACTTGGCATTTGTGACAAAACGCTTCGCCCGATTGGCAATTTCTGCAACAGCAGTCATATTGATTGAAAGCAGATCTTCCTCATTCTGCTCAAAATTATAATCAGCCACAAACAGATCTAATACATGATTTTCATCATCAAAAGAATAGGCATTTACGGCAATGTTTTTTCCCGTATCCATATAAGGAGGGATCAGGATTTCCGGATCATCCGGCCTGTCCATAAAGGAAATCATTTTTTCCAGGAATGGAACCTGATAGCTGCCTGTTTTTATCGCTTTTTCTTCCAGCTCCTCCATGAAATCGAGGAGAAATTCTTTTCTTTGTCTAGTTTCTATCATCTTTTACCCTTCCACTCTAAACATTTGGTATATGGATTCTGGATCTTTCTCATATTCGGTACAATGAGTCAGATCAATATTATAACTTACATGGGAAATTCCCTTCGGCAGATGTTCCTTTAAAAGACGGGGAAAATCTTCCCCAGCTTCGTAGACCTCTGTTTTTTCTACAAAAAACAAAGTATCGCCATATTCTTCTTCTCTAAAACCAAGATCAGTCATCAAATCGCTATAAATAAGGGCGATTCGTTCAGATCGTTCCGCAAGCTTGGCCCGGACCTGTCCTGCCAGCTCCTGGAGGCTCATGCCATGTGTCCGGCTTTGTTCGAGGAAACAGACATATAGATAAATAGAAGATACAGCTTCACTGAGCTTCAGCTGGTTCTCATTAGATATTTTAATGGTTTTGGATAATTTATCAATGACGGTTTTAATCTCAAGCCCACATCTGGTGCCTTTGAAGTCAATTCTGCCCTTTGTCGGACCTTCCCACTGTTCAATAATGAGAGGAGGCTGGCCAGGGTGCTTGTCGAGCCATTCATTGATAAACCATAATTCTCCAAAGAGCCCCCGCTGCTGTTCTTCAGAAAGCCGCTTAAATCCTCCGCGCTGGAAGAAAGTCCTCCATCTGTCAAGCACCTTATATACAGTAGAAAAAAGAGAATCTTCCATTTTAGCTGTTAAATGTTCAGCGAGGTTCTGGAGAACACCCTCGAATATTTCTGATCCGTTTTCATCTTCCTGCCTAATTACAAGAAAATAATGCTGCTTTAAAAGGAAGAGCTTCTCGTAGTATTCTACTTTTACAGACATACCACGCCATTTCGGAAGTGTTTTTACCTGATTTTCACCCCAAGATTCTTTTCCCAGATCAATGTATAGCTGGCGATGATGGTTCGCCGGATCTATCCCGCAAAACATTACAGGCTGTTCATAGGTAAGGACATTCAGTTTATACACTTCATTATCGTCTTGTGATTTAAGTTCTTCAATCATTTGTTCAAACTCTATTTTTAGGTCTATCACAGCTATTCTCCTTAAATAAAGTTATTTATACTGTTTTGTTAGTCTGGTAGATACTAGTGTCATCTAGATCAGTACCCGGGAATGAAATTGCAATTCCAATTGGTACTAATTGTGATGAAAATTCAACATCTAGACTTTTAAAGACATCTACCTGAGGATGCAATGGATAAATAAGTATTAATCCTTTTTTCTTATGACGTTGTTTCCTTTTTTCAGCCCTATCCTTCATACCTTTTATCTTTTTAGGATCTATGTCAATATATTCCTGATTTGGAGAAACAATCGCTTTTATATCTATGTTGTTTTTGAGCACAGCGTTCTTTCCACGTACAATAGCTGTTTTAATAGATAAATTTCCTATATTGACAGGGTAATCTGGAAAACCAGAGTTCTCGGTAGGTTCACCTTCGACTATTACAACTGTCCAATTTATTAATTCTCCAATATCATTTGCACGGTCTATATACCTGGAAATTTCATCTGAGTTAACGATCTCGCTTCCAACCGTCCGATATTCTGACAAGTATTCTTTGATTAATTTTGCATCAATATCAAATGACGCAAAATAGCTTGTCTTTACATGTGGGAATTTTGTTTTAACAAATGGTAGTTTGTTTGAAAATTTCTTGGTAGCTATCATATTGTTCTTAATAATTTGCTCATCTCGAGGAAAAAATCTAGTTTGTTGCAACATTGCAGAATAATTAATGTTAGTAGAGACAGCATTCCTCATTTTAAGCGGACTAGTTAGCTTCATCGTTGGATGGCTCAGCATTTTAATTGCATATTCAGATGGTGTTTTTCCCTTTTCAGCCAAACGTTCGAATTCATGGCGCAACTGGATCATAGCAATCGCTAGATGTTCAAAATTTGATGCAATCTCTGCTGACGTATAGATACGGCATAAATCCATATAGCCCTTTCGATATCCAAACCAGCGACCCATCTGCATGAGTGTGTCATACATTAGCGTGTTGCGGAAATAGTATGTGATGCTTAAACCTTCAAGTGTAAGACCTCGTGATAATTTATCGCCTCCTACAGCAATAACATTCAACCCTTCTTCTTTATATTGGTGATAGTCAAGAGCATCCTTACTATTTCCGTTGATTTCAAAAACCTGAATGGTCTCGCAGCATTTCCTCAATTCTTCATAGACTTCGTCCCAGCTAAAATCTGGATGGTTCTCATTCGGCCATTCCCTACTTGTAGATAGGATATCATTTTTATATAGCTCTTGCAGCTCATTAATTAAACTGCTTTCTGGATTGTACTGCAGCTGTTTTGAGATAGCATCAAATGCACGTACAACTTCATCTTTTACACTTGACTGAACATCCTTGAAGCGGGATGTATGAATAAGCATGGAGTTGTGCTTTTTCCGCTGTCCTCGCAAATTTCTGACAGCAATAACTAGCAGAAATGCCAGAATAGCTTCACGCATTTGCGGTGGCACTTCTTCAAATTTATCCGCATCTGCCTTCTTTTTAATTGTTGTAAACACTTCAAGATCTTCCTGCCTCAAGTGACGGATTAGACTAGGACGTGTATCCTCTGCATCCTCTTCAACATTGAAGTATTCTTCTGGACCGCAATATTCATTCGGTTTCGGCAGACCGACAAGGAAATCTTTCGGATAAAGGTCGTCACCTTCTTCCTCAGTTCTTCCTACTTTGCTAATTAAAAGGTTCGCAAAAGGAGTAGCTGTGTAGCCTACAAATGCTTTTCGGCTAAATACCTCAAGTATTTGCCTGATAAGTCTGTTAATCGTTTTAGGATCTTCATTTTTGTCCGGATTGGAAGTATCAACTGAAGCCTGATCGGCCTCATCGTCAATAATTAAAACAGGGATATCCAACTTATATAAATCGCGGTGATTAATTAATTGATCTCTGAGTGATTCCAAGACAGTTTTGTTTTTCTTTACCACCATCAATGTCGGGGAGTTCAAATTGCTTGTTCCTCTTTGACTGGATTTAATGTCCTCATCCTCAGTTGTCCAAGAGGATATAATATGATCAGCTGTATTTTCGTAAACCTGGGCAACTCCAATAGGATTGCCATTCTTATCTTTTCGGTTTCCAATAACCTCTTCGTTCAATCTGATCTGAGTCTGAGCTCTTAAGTCATTGTGAATGCCCGAGAGAACAATAATTAGTTTGTACCCCACGTCATACGCTTTATTTATAAGTCCTGTAAAGTTAGCTGTTTTACCAGACTGGACATAACCAAGTACAAGACCTCGTTTATCAAATGGCTCCATCGAATTTGGATTTCCTAGGGAAGCCATAATCTTATTTGTTGTATCATCGATTGCATCTACTGCTTCCATTGGCCATTTTTTCGCATCTGACAAATATGTGCGATACCTGCTCCAGAAAAAACCACTGGCAGCCACTTGAGGCTTAAACCAATCGATTTCTTTTCCATCGACCATAATTATATTTTTAGGTACATCTTGGCCGATTTTGTATTTCTTGAAAATTTCAAGAGACCATTTTTGAAACGTGAAGTCGTCAATAAGACCATATCCCGAAGATAGCAATCTAGCTGATTCTAATGCTTTCTCTGCAGCCTCTTCCTGACTCGGGGAAACTGTTTTTAAGAAATAGTAGTTGTTAGTAAAGTTCCGTTCAAAAAAATCTTTCAAATCAATTGCTGACAATCAAATTCGCCTCCGTTGTAATTGCTTTTATGGTTGCCCGATTCAGGCCGTCAAAGGCCGGCTGCGTTAAGAGAATGTTAAACAGCTGTTCTTCATTTTCTGCCACATTCAGCTGCAGCATGGAAGAAGCAAATTGGATAACCAGTTCTTTTTGGCTGTCCGGCACATCCTGCACTTCTTCTTCCGGGACCTTTGGAGAATCTATAATATTGCTTGGTGATCCAAGCTGAACAAATTTAAGATACAAGTTTAATAGCTTTGCATTTTCATCATCCAGATTTTTTAGAAGTTCAGATAAAATAGGATGATTTCGGTTTAAAATAAATTGCGGGCCATCCTCGTTCCCAGACTGTTCCCATGTATTCAGGCTGCCTTTTATAGAAGGATTCCTCGGACCTGGCTGGGTGCGAAAATAGAATATATCTCTAGATACTTTGCGCGCAATTGCCGAAATGGCCTCCAATCTTCTTTTTGCATCTTCCGGCAGGTTAATTCCTGACTTTTTGATATCCACCTGCCAGTCAGAATCTGCAGCATTAGGAAGATCTATGCGCACCCTGGCAAGCTGTGAAGCTGCATCTTTCGGAAACAGCCCCATCCAATCACCAAAATAAAGAAGGCGATTCTCCCGGTAAATATATAATCCCTGGTGATCACGCCAGCCTTTATAACCGCCAGCCTTTTTATATTCCGGCTCTGTTAAATTAGAAGCATGCGGCAATATGAAGTACTGAACCTTAATTCGGTTCTCATTGATCCTGAGCATCTGCATTTCGCCTTCCATGGTATTGGGATGATAACGCATGAAAGGATCCCATGGCACAATTTCCTTGCCGTTTATGAACATCTCTACCTCGCTCTTTTCAAGGATTGAATGGAATACGAATTCGAGATGCCTATTAATCCGGGCCACTTTATTATAGAAGCTCGTTTCTTTCAGCTTGCGCTTTCCTCCATACCCCATAAAGCGGTCAAGCTTATCAATGCAGACAATTGTTCCATTTTCGGTTTCAATTTCACCTATTTTAGCTTTTACTTCTTCAGGAATCCTGGTGAAAAGCTGCCATTCATTGCATTCTGAAACATGATCCAGGTCCCAGCATCTTTCGTTATAAACTCCATCTTTTTTGGACAGAACACTTAACCGTCTCCCGAGCGAGAAAGATGCAGTTTTTAACCCCATCCCAAATCGGCCCAGTTCATTCGCTCCCCTTTTTGCTCTTGGATCCTTGGATCCAATATTCATGGCTGTCTGGAGCATCTCCTCATCCATGCCTGAGCCATTATCAGAAATTGTGATCATTCCATCACTTTCGCCATAGGCGAAATTAATATGTATTTTAAATGCCCTGGCATCCAGGCTATTGTCAACTAAATCAGCAATCGCTGTATTTGTATTATATCCAATCGAACGAAGCGCTTGAATAACAGGCGCTGCAGATGGTCTCGTCAGTACTGTTTCCATTCGAATAACTCCGTTTCATTACTAGGTTTGTAACAATTATAACAAAAATTTAATATATAAATAGGTAGAGATGGGGATTTACTTATATTTACATATAGAAATTAACTTTAAAGACACTTCTATATAATAAGATATCAGGTAACCCTATCAAAAATTAAAAATGGTCTATGAAAATAGAAATAGAAACAGAAAAATCTTTCTCCGGTAATTTCAACTTTACTATTATGATAAAAATTACTTCTTTCCCCTTCTAGTCAAGGCTCTCCTTAACTTCCTTGCCCAACCCGAACTGCTGTCTGGAAAAAATATAATATTTTCCGAGAACTTTCATGGTAAAATGTGGATTAGTTAAATAAATTTTTATTAAGAAGGGATTTTGCAATGAACTCAGAATTTCAAATTTTCAGATGGGGTATACCCGGGTGGACATTTTTCATGACTGTTTTACTATTTAAATTAACTATCCTTGATTTTGAATTATCTTCTCTTTTAAAGTCTTTAGAAAATCCAGCACTTATGGCTGGTATAGCAGCTTTCTTTGTGGCTTTAGGTGTGCCGTTAGGATATGTACTATACCAAGTTTATTACGCTTTTAAATGGCGTACTATTAAACCCGAAGTAGTTTTATTAGCAACCAAAGATATACCTGAGTTGGATTCAGTTGTATGTAATAAAAGAGGTCTTGAATTATGGTATACAATTGAGGGATTTTACGATAGTTTAATGACTAATGAGACATATAAAAAAAAATTAGTATATGAAGACTTAGCAAGAAGAAACGATTCATTTAGCAATAGAACTTCGAGGATTCATGGACTTGGTGCTTCCGCACTTGCAATGTTTACAGGATTTTTATTCTTCATTATTACAACTGAAAATCGTTCTTCCCTTTTAAATAATAATTTATTTTTATTAACATTTCTTTCTTATGGAATTTGTTTGTATTCGGTATTCGTAAATTATAAAAAGCAGAATAAGTATAGTTTTGTTCAACTAAACTTGATTATGAAGGATATAATGAATGCCGAAAAAGAACAGTTATAGAAAGTGAAGATAAATGAAAATTAAAACCACTGACTATTGTTTGTCAGTGGTGTTGTTGAAAGTCCTGTCATCAGCCGACATGGTCTGTCACACAAAGAAACAGCCCCCAATCAGGGCTGTTCTCCTATTAATGAATAATAACCGTGGCTAAAGAATGCTCCGGAAGAACAAGCATCATACTTTTACCCCCAAGGGATATAGATACTTCTTCTCTACTGTCATTCTCATTCATCAATACCGCCAACGTTTCACCACTGATATTCTCAAAGGCGGTGGCCAATAGGCGGTTATTCGATGCCTGGCTGCCAATGAGCCTGGCTCCAGGCTTAATGAACTTGCTGAAATGCCCAAGATAATAGTAGGAGCTATTGTAGTGAACCTCATCCTTCTTCGTATCCACAATTACTGGCGCATCGCAATAATTCCCCACATGATTCGGTCCGCCTTCTTCATTCAGGACGAGATTCCAGTCGATCCATGCTTCAAGGTGATTGTTCAAGTCGCCGATGATGTTACGGCCATACCGCTCTCCCGTATGCCATTCGCCTACTTGAGAGCCGCCTTCGATGCACCCTTCTGTGAAAATTAAGTGCTTGTCAGGGAATGTATCTTGAACCCTGGAGAGATTCTCAAATTCCTCAGACACATACCAATGGACTCCCTTTCCCCACACATATTTAGCAGCCTCTGGATCGGACAGGACGGCTTGGGCGCTTTCGAAAATGACATCATGGTTATGATCCCAGATGACAATCTTCACATCCCCATGGTCATTTTTCTCGAGGTATGGACCAAGATGGTTTTTGATGAAATCCCGCTCTTCTTCACCTGTATAAAGACAGGAGTCCCAGACCTGCCTGGCTTCCGGTTCGTTCTGAATGGTGATTCCCCAAATGGGTACCCCTTTCTCTTCCATCGCCGCTATGTATTTCGAATAATACCGTCCCTCTGTGATTCAAGATTACTATTTATTAAACTCAAGCCCTCGTTAATAAGTACATTCTTCTACAAAGAGAACAATTATATGTCGTTCGAATACGCAGTATCGTTGTACTGCGTAGCAACCCACTTCATAATTTGGTCACTAACTTAATCCACTTATAACCATCCAGCATTTATAACAGAATTTTTAGTAAGTATAATTAGATATAAGAGTCTACTTTTTGGGCTGATCAAGTGCTTGGTAAGCTACCTGATACTTTCCTCCATCCGCAACTTCTGAATGGTACAAGGCCTTGAGGGCATTGTTTTTCTCAAGACCATGCTCAGCTTTCAGTTCTTTAAAGCGTGTATGGAGTTCTTTGTTTTCCTTAATTAGTTGTTGCATTTGCGATTTTAAATACTTCAAAATATTTAGCTCCTTTCTGAATCTCTGAGTTTAGCTTAAATTTTTACGTGAAATAACCTGTTTAAAAAGATCCCTAAATTGCTCCCGGTCTTCTGCTGTAAAAGGCTTTGGTCCCTTCGTTCGCTGTCCGCTTTTTCTAGCCATTGCACTTAAATAACGTGTTTGTAATAATTGGTCAATATTTTCATTTGTATATCTAAATCCTTTATGGTGGAGGACGATAATTCCTTTTGCTAAACCTAGTGACGCAAGACCATAATCTTGCGTCACGATAATATCTCCTTTTTCCACTAACTTCACAATCCGATAATCTGCAGCATCTGCTCCAGAATCAACATAAATGGTTTTCACTCCTGATGGCTGTTCTGCATTAGAAAAATGAGAAAAGCTTGTAACAAGGATAACCGGAATTTCAAAATCCCTTGCTTCTGCAATGATAATATCTTTCACCGGACAAGCATCTGCATCCACATAAATTTTCATCTTTCCCTCCTGTTAAGAAGTTCGACTTACTATTTAACTTAATCTTTTTCAACTATAAAAGAGACTGGTGACTTTTGTTTAAAAATAATGAAGAGTTCTTCCTTTTGCTGTATTTTTCTATCCTCATATTATACTTTATAGAATTTTGTTGGCAAATGGTCGTTCAATGGCCTACAAAATAGGTAGCTAAATCATCTGCTTATATTAAATCTCTAGGATACCTTAGAACTAAATACTTGATTAGAAAGTCACACATTTTATAGGTGTAAAAGAAAAAGGATAAATGAACAGGATGATCACCTGTATACATCTATCCTTTTTATACAACAAAAGACATCATTTACCACAATAACAATATTGTTTATTCAATTTGCAGATATGGGAGACCACCTAGTATTATGGGGGAAAACCAAATACCTGTATAATTAAACAAGTATAGGTGAACTGAAAACATAACACTTTAATTTTTGTTATATAAATATCTATGTTTTGTATAAGTCATTTTCCTAGCTGAAGGCACATTTTTTACCAAACTATCTTTTGCTTTTTTAGCTTACTCAACTTGTATTCACTAGCACCCCTACTTTACTAGCTGTTTAAAGTGTGAATTACCAGATCTACTAAAAAGAAATTTATTTTTTTACTATAAAGAAAAGGGGGGCCTGTCTGCTTTTAAACAGCCGGGATCAAATAGCCCCCAAATCCCATCCCATGATAAAATACTAAATATATATTCTAGCAAAGGAATGAATCCCTATTAATCTCCCTGACAAGGTGAAAAACCTGCCCTTAACTCCAGGCGTATATCTGATGAAGGATTCCCAAGGTCAAGTTCTGTATGTGGGGAAGGCAAAGAATCTAAAGAATCGGGTTCAGTCTTATTTCCGGGCATCCAATAATCATTCTCCCAAGATCAAAAAGCTGGTCAAACACTTAAGGGATTTTGACTATATCCTGACAGATACCGAATTCGAGGCTTTTATGCTTGAATGCCAATTAATTAAAAGCATTAAGCCGCTCTATAATCGAATGATGAAGAGTCCGCAGTCATTCATTTATATCTCGATCAGCCTTACCGGCAATCACCGTAAAATTGATATTGCCTTTAATCCCATTGAAAATGACGGCAAGATTTATTTTGGCCCTTTTAGAAGCCGAAGAAATGTAGAAAGAGCTATTCGGGGGTTAAAGGAATGCTTTATGCTGAATTGCAGCAATCCCAATGGAACGAACTCTGCCTGCCTGAATTATTCCTTAGGCTCATGCCTTGGCCGGTGTCTTGGCGGGCCTGTGGAACAGCAGTACAATGACATCCTGGACAGATTAATTGGTTTTCTGAAAGGCACGGACATGAGTATTCTGGAGGACATGAATCAAATGATGCTGAGTGCCTCTGAAGCATTTGATTTTGAAGCGGCCTCCGCCTATCGGGATCATTTACAGGCAGTAAGCTCCCTGTTAAAAAAAGAAAAAGTGATCGAATTCACCGAAGAAAATCATAATATCGCCGCTATCGAAAGATTAACAGATTCAACGATTAAACTTTTCCTTATTAAAAGGACGGAGATTCTGTTCAGCAACTGCTATTCAGCAGCAGGCAACATAGAGGAAAAAATAAAAACGAACATTTTGGCTTTTTTTAAAAATGATGAAGCAAATGCAGTCGGAGACGTTAGCAGAAATGAAATCGATGCAGCGCATATTATTTACCGCTATTTACATAGCGGCAGCTGCTCTTATATCATCATTCCAGAAAACTGGCTGGAACATGAGAATCATTCCACCCTGGATCTGGCACTAAAGAATTTACTAAATAACCCTCATCACTTACAGCCCCCTATTTATCATGAATAAGGGGCAGTTCTTATTGCACTTCTCCAGGATAAGACTGGTCCTGTGACAGGAATTCCATGCAAAGGAGCCTAATCGGCGGGTTATATTAGGCTCCTTATTCGTGCATTTTTAGTTCACATACTCATACCCAAAAGCCTCATCCACCCTAAACAAAACAGTAAAAGAAACCGACTCATTAAAATAATAAGCAGTCTCCCCCCTATACTGAGTAGCATCAATTATCTCTGGTAAATCTATTGATCTTAAAGTTTCTCTTAGTCTTTCAATAGATTTAATAAAGGTGTTCTTCTTAACCTCCCCATCACTGCCAGTCCTTCCAAAAAAATCACGCATGGTGATTCTCGTGCATGGATTTTCCTTACTGGAGGACAGCAGGAAGTGTCTGATCATGTTTGCCTGGGTTGGAGTGATAATGACTTCCTCTCTATTAAATAAGAGAATATTTTCACGGTCATTAAAGTACAGGACCAGTTCATTGGATTCACTGTTTTCATAGAGGTCTTCACATGCTTCCTTGGAACATGTTTCGGTATTATTTTTTGTGATTTTGTAGAACGCGTGGTTATGTAAGTATCTTTCATTCGATGACAATGTTTCAAATAATGGTGACAGCTCTGGATTCGGCAGCTGCTCCACCGGCAAATATGGGAGTTTTTCCATCGTTTCATAGGTCTGGCTGGCAACGTATAAAGCGCTGTTAGCGAGATACATATGGGCATGGAATTCCTGTTGCTGATTAAGGGCGTAGCTTGGATCACCCAGCAGCTGTTTATTCAGGGCTTGCTGAAAATATCGTACGGCTGAGCCATACTTGCCGTGTTTATAAGCCAGAAAACCAAGACGATAATAAGCAATGGGAAGTTTTTGCTCTAAACCGATGGCCTTAATCAGAGACTCTACAGCATCACCGTCATCCTTGAAGTGATTCATTTTTATGTAGGGACCAAATTTAATAATATGGGATACAAAAACATTTTTAGTATGCTGAAGGGAATAATCATATTGTGGTCCATTATTTCTCGCTAAACTTTTAAGCTTTTTATACATTGTTTCATAGACGATCATCAGCTGCATGTAATAGCCGTAATCGCTTTTTTCCCCGTTTTCGTGAAGATCCTGTTCAAGCAGCTCCAGCTCGTCCAGGGTTAAGTCTTTTATCTTTAAAGTCCTCATTCCTACACCTCATTTCTATAAAAAGGTGCCAGCATTGACACCACATCTATTATGTATCAGGAACACTTTCAACTATATAGAATTCACTCCTCCGTTTCGCGCGAATATTGTCGAATGAAATGTGAATTTTTTGTAGCAAATCTCATACATTATAGGTGGCATAGATCTTTTAATTTCTCCCATATTTACTTGAGCTTGAAAAACACGAACAAATGTTTTATCATTTATCTATAATATCAAAAGAACGGAGGAACGATTAATGTACGTAAATATTTCAGACTTTATTAATGAATGGAATCGAGAGGCAATGCTGACACAAAAGGTTTTGGACGGATTAACAGATGACTCTTTAAAGCAGCAGGTTTACCCAGAAGGACGCACATTAGGGAGAATTGCGTGGCATTTAACAGCAAGTATTCCAGATTATTTAGCTCATTTCGGGTTAAAAATAGAAAAGCCTGTAAATGAAGAAAATGTCCCCGCTTCGGCAAAAGAAATTGCGGATACATTTAAAAAGCTGAGTGAGGAAGCAGCTCTGGCCATTAATCAGCAATGGACAGATGACTCATTGAGCCAGACACAGAATGCATTTGGAAGAGAAGAAAGCAATGCTCAAATTTTGATGGGATTAATCAAACACATTGTGCATCATCGTGGACAATTGACCATTCTTATTCGTCAGGCAGGATTAAAGCCTTTTGGGGTATATGGACCGCCTAAAGAAGACTGGGTTAATTTAGGTGTCGCGAATCCGCCGCTTTAATTTCCGAGGAGTTTAATCATAATGTCCTCATCAAATCTTTTAATTATGGAATAAGAAGTTGGGCGTTATCCAAGAGTTAACAATCTCGAACTCGTATTAAATTCGGTTGATAACTGGATAAAGAAAACAGCTCTGAAAAGATTTCTCCCTCCAGAGCTTACTAACAAATTAAAGTATTCTTACCAATTCTTTTTTTACACTTAATCCTACATATTCATTTAAGTGATTGATTTGCTCATCATCAGACAGATTTACAACAATTTCCTGAGTGCCTGAGACAAGCTCAATCACTTTTTTTGAACCGACAAAATGGACATTTTTTAGTTTTGCTTCAAAATAAAGTCGGTCATGGGAATTGCGATTTTGAGTTATTTTCAAATGCTCTGGTCTGATTACCAGTTTCTTATTTCCATCCATTAATAGTGAAAACTCTTTCAGGATGGCTTCCTTATTTTGATCCGGTAATAATTTTGGATCAATCACATTCGTTTCTCCGATAAAATCAGCTACAAATAGAGTATTGGGGTTGTTATAGATTTGCTGAGGTGTATCAATTTGATCGATTCTTCACTGGT
>NZ_CAXQGS010000024.1:0-4833 GCF_964223445.1 Cytobacillus sp. | reverse complement strand
GGATGGGACAATGCGATCGCGTCCATTCCGCCTAGTTCTTTTATGGTTTCAATCGTGTGCTCATCAAGATAGGTAATGCAGTCCCACATCAGATTAAATCCATTATGCTGAACGAGATAGGCTGTCTGGCCGATGGCAAACTCCGGAGCTGTTTTCAAGCTGTAAAGATTGGACTCCTCCTGTTTTATTTCATTAGTATAAATTTGGCTTTCCGCCATTTCATGTAATGTTGTCCATTCCTGGCCGCGGGGTCCAACGTACTGGCGTTCTTCCATGCAGATTGGGCAGCTTTCAGGCTGATGGGCCGATGGCGGAAATTGCGTTCCGCACGTTTTGCATATATATTTTTCCATAAGTGTTGCCTCCATTTCTAATACTGGTTATATTAGCCATTTTAATGCTGAAAACATTTCGCTAAATCGCCGTTCCGGCTGAAACCGGCTACAACTTTAGTCTGAAGACCTATACTTTAAACCCAATGTAAAAACCTCAAAGTCCAGCTTTTCATAATACCCGGCTTTCTCTTCCTCGGCCAGCAATTGTAAATGCAGCAGTGCCTTAGCGCACTCTGCTGCCAGCCTTCGCACCATTTCCTTGCCGATGCCCTGGCTGCGATAATCTGGATCAACGATTAATCCGCAAAGATAGGCATTAATCACACCGTCTGAAATAATGCGCCCTGTCCCGATCAGGCACTCTCCATCATAGGCACTGATCACAAGCCAGCTCTGCTCCATCGCCTTATGCAGTTTTTCTTTCGGCAGCTTCAAAAATTTATTCCAGCCGTCATTTTCATATAACTGAAATAATTGATTCTTATCCGGTATGGCAAATTCATATT
This sequence comes from Cytobacillus sp., assembly GCF_964223445.1. Classification (NCBI taxonomy): domain Bacteria; kingdom Bacillati; phylum Bacillota; class Bacilli; order Caryophanales; family Bacillaceae; genus Cytobacillus; species Cytobacillus sp. Next base: position 3,992 of record NZ_CAXQGS010000024.1, on the reverse strand, counting down.
TGATCATAAAAAATCTCCTTAACAATGGAATGCTAATCCTATTCTGGCTTAAGGCGGAAAAATCCTGTTCTTTAACGGGTATGCACCTTGGATGCACAAGATTCTTTCTATTACATTACGTTGTACGAAACGAGGATCTGCTTTATGAAACTTTTTTATCTGCCGCCCGTATTAAATAGTAACGAACTTATTTTAGGAGAGATTCTTATGGGAAATATTTTTATTTTTTCACTGATTGCCGGACTGGCGATTTCTATCCTGCTGATTCCGTTCAGCTATAAAGCGAAGGCTAAGAAAAAGGAAAAGGAAGGCAGGAAGCTGGGGACGGGGATCATGGCCGGCACAGCCGCTGTTTCTGTGCTGCTTGTTTTTGCCGTGTATTACTTCACCAATCTGGACCGTAACTTGACCAGCCTGTGGCTGTTTGCAGTTATCGCAGCATTAATTGGAGCTGTTCTCGCGACAGGCAGAGAACGAATGATCAAAACGGGTGTGTTTGCCGTCAGTCTGATTGCAGGGATTTTCTTTCTGACAGCTTTTCTATTCAATGCAGATGATAAATATGAAAGTGCCAAAATGAATGAAAAAACGGAGATTGAGACGTTTGATGAAAAAGAAACACCGGCGAGCGTGCCGCCGCAGTTTGCGCGAAATAAGATGAAGAAGGCTTTCGGGCAGGTTCCGAACACGAGCTATTATGAACTTGGCAGCCTGCAGATCCAGAAAGTCAATGGAGAATATGTTTATATTGCGCCTGTAGAGTTTTCGGGCTTTTTCAAATGGTGGAATGGAGATAAAACACCTGGCTATTTTACAATCAGCGCTACTGATTCCTCAGCTAATCCAAAGTTTGTGAAAAGCGATATGGTGTATACACCATCCTCTTACTTCAATAAAAATATTGAGCGCCATATCCGGATGCAGTATCCGCAGGCCATTTTTTATGGAGATGTGCAGCTGGAAGTGGATGACGACGGAAAGCCGTTTTATATTCGTTCATATGGAGAGTTTATTTCGGCGAGAAATGGCTTTGATGTTCAAGGGGTGGTCATGGTCGACCCGCTTAATGGACAGACGAAGTCCTATAAACTTGCAGATGTACCGGCCTTTATTGATGGAGCTGTATCTCCTGAAACGGTCAGTCTGCAGAACAGCTATTTCGGGAATTATGTCCATGGCTTCTGGAACAGTAAATTCGGAAAGTCAGATGTAAGGCTTCCATCGGATGAAGGAACGGAAGCCAATGTGAGTCCGATTTTTGATGAAAATGGCGACATGTACTACTTTACTGATTTTACAAGTCCAAAAGAAGGCGTCGATTCGATGCTTGGCTATTCTCTGACAAATTCAAGGACAGGCGAAGCGACCTTCTTTACAGGCAGCCTTGAGGAATCTTATATGGATTCGCAAGGTGCCCTCCAGATTATCGAGAAGAAATTCATCGAGAAGAAATGGAGCGGCGAAATGCCTGTTCTGTATAACTTTTACGGTGAAGCGAGCTGGCTGACGCCTGTGCTTGATGCAAATGGATTCCTGCAGAACTACTTTATTGTATCAGCTGCCAATCCGGAAATATCTGCTTACGGGACGACGCCAAATGAAGCATTGCGTCTATATAAAACCGCATTGCAGCGAGGAGGAGGCACTGTAGACGGAAGCTCGAAAGCAGAGGAAAAACAGATTAGCGGCACTGTTCTTCGGGTGTACAAGGAGAAATCCGGTGAATTCACAGTCGTATCATTCCTGCTGGATAACCGCCAGAGCTATGTGGTTTCATCTGAAACCGTCCCGATGGCCATCTATCTGCAGGAAGGCGATCAGGTGGACGTGAACTATCTGGATACAGGTGAGGCATTCCTGCCTGTAAAGGAAATGAATATCAAAGGATTGGAATAGACGAGAAAACACGATGAAGGCACTCTTCATCGTGTTTTTTATTATCCTGCAATTATGTTGGCTGATTTAATGGCACTGGATAGCGTGGATTTGATGCTGACGTGATCAAATGACAAACCGAGCTGGACTGCGGTCTGGGCAATTTCCGGTCTTAAGCCGGAGATTGTGGTCTTTACGCCGATCAGGCTTAGCGCTTCTATCAGCTGGAATAGCTGATGGGCTACCATGGTATCAATCATGACTACTCCTGAAAGGTCAAGGAACAGCTGGTTGACGCCTAATTTATTGCATTGCTGAAGTGTATTTTCAAGCATGCTTTTTGCACGTGCCGTATCAATATCCCCGACAAGCGGCAGTAGTGCGATATCTTCTGTTAAAGAAATGACCGGGGAACTGAGTTCAAGGATTAAAGCCTGCTGAGCCTGCAGCCTCTTTTGGGAATGATTATTATACTCTTCCGTGAACCAGGTAACCACTTCACCAATGGTTCTAATAATGATCCTGCGCCATAGTGCAATTTGTTTTTCATCATATTGGCCCTGGCTGGATTCAACGAACTGCTCAAGCAGGTTCAAATACTGTTCCTGGGTGTTAAAGAACTCCTGCAGGATCATCTCTAATGGCGTGCGGAGGTGTTCATCATCCTGTGCCACTTTAACAATCCAGCTTTCCAAATCATGAAAGAACGCTTCTTCTTCTTTATGGAAGACTTCGGAGAACTGCTTGTGAAATTCGTAATTTTGCTTTTTTACGCTTTCAATGACAGCGGGGTCTTCCGAGGTATAAATCCCGCCGCTTTCTTCTTTGTTCACATTTTTATACCATTCTTCTGTTAAGTTCCATGTTTTCTCCAGAAAAAATTGATATAGATCATGATTACGATGCATGCCCGACTCCCCTAACCCGAACTTTTATTTCATAATAATTATTTTAACTGATGGAAAATAAAGTGTCGATTCTAAGCTCCTAACTATTTTCCGTTAATTCCCTGCTGTTCGCATACTGATAGTCTGCCCCTGGCCTCGGAAGCATTATGCTTAAGGCGGATGCCAGAACAAGAAGTACGATAGAAGCAATGAAAGAACTGTCATAGCTCCCTGTCAGATCAAATATTACACCAGGGACGAAGGAACCGAGAGCAGAACCCAGCTGATGGCTCAAATAGATCCAGCCAATCACTGCTCCGGCGGATAGATGCCTGAAATATTCCGCAGCCAGTTTCATGGTCGGTGCGACAGTTGCAAAATTGACAATTCCAAAGCTGATGGCAAACAGAATCAACAAATGGGATTGAGTGACGAAAAACCCAAACATGGTAGCATCATTTACTATGATGAGCAGAAGAACAATGGTCAGGGCCCGCACTCCGTAGAGAAAGGCAAGGATCCTTCTGCAATTCCACCTATCTGCGAGAAAACCGGATACGACTGTGCCGAGAATATTAAAGCCGGCCAGCAGACTGACAGCGGCTCCGGTAACACCAGGCGTAAATCCGCAATACTGGGCAAAGGGAATAAGATGCGTATCCATCAGGCCAGTAGTGGTGACACCGCACACGAAAAACGGGAGCATGAGATACAGGAATTCTTTTCGCTTTAAGAGCTGGAATATAGATAGCGTTCCTTTTGGGGCTTCCTTTTTTCCTTGCCTTCCCTTAACATTATCACTCACTTTCGCTCCATAAGCCTCGATATGCAGATCAGCAGGATTCGAACGGATAAAGAGCAGAAGAAGCGGAAAAATGAATACAATCAAAAAGCACCCGAGCACAAGAACGGTTGTCTTCCAGCCTAGCTGGTCAATCAGGAATAAGGACAGCGGGACAAGAATAAGCTGTCCTGCGGCTGTGCCCGCAGACATCAGTCCCATGGCCATTCCTTTTTTGTCGGCAAACCAGGTCGCCACCGCCATCGTTCCCGCTACATTGGATGCACCGCCAAAACCAACCGAGGCGATTACACCATAGATGATAATCAGCTGGACGGCATTAGTGGTGAAAAAGGTGAGAAGTGTTGAAAAACCGATCACCAAAATGCTGCAGGAAATAATATAGCGGATGCCATATTTATCAATCAGCCTGACAAGATCGGAAGAGC